>NZ_JBBNLM010000065.1:0-2167 GCF_040092475.1 Collinsella sp. CLA-ER-H10 | reverse complement strand
GTGAACTGCGCCCCGAAACTTGGACTGAATAAATAGCGACTACGCCGCAAGGGCCTGGTTCCGGAACTCCTCCGGCGTCAGGCCCTTCAATCTTACCTGCCTGCGCCGCGTGTTCCAATGGGCTATGTACTCCTCCAGGTCGCGCTTGAAGTCCCCGAAGCTGCCCCACTCCCTGCCGCGGTAGAACTCGTCCTTCACGTGGCCGAAGAGCTGCTCGGTGGCGGCGTTGTCGATGCAGTTCCCCTTGCGTGACATGCTTTGGGTGATGCCCGCCCCCTCCAGCCTGGAGGCGTAGGACTCGTGCTGGTACTGCCAGCCCATGTCCGAGTGCA
This sequence comes from Collinsella sp. CLA-ER-H10, assembly GCF_040092475.1. Lineage (NCBI taxonomy): Bacteria > Bacillati > Actinomycetota > Coriobacteriia > Coriobacteriales > Coriobacteriaceae > Collinsella > Collinsella sp. CLA-ER-H10. Next base: position 1,835 of record NZ_JBBNLM010000065.1, on the reverse strand, counting down.
TGGTCGGCGCCGCCCCGTCTGGCAGGGCCTCGAGGAGCCGGTCGAGCATCCTGTGCTGCTGGGCGAGGTCCGGCGAGGTCGATATGTCGCTCGCCACGATCTCCTTCGTGCAGAAGTCGAGCACCGGGGCCCAGTAGGCCTTGGCGCCGGCGACCTTGAACTCGGTGACGTCGGTGCCGAGCTTCTGCCACGGCCCGTCGGCGCCGAAGTCCCTCGCGATGACGTTCTCGAACGTGCTCCCCACGAGCCCCCTGTAGGAGCTGTACCGGCGTCGGGAGCCCCGGCGGCGTATCCCGCACCGGATGCCCATCTCGCGCATCATCTTGAGCACGGTCTTGTCGGCCACGACCGCGCCCAGCTCGGCGCGCAGGCACATGGCTATCTGCCGGTGCCCGCAGCCGTTGGCGGTGCGCGAGAATATCTCGGCCGCGGCGTCGCGCAGCTCGGGCCTGGTCGGCCTCCGCGGGTGCGCCAGCGCGTAGTAGTAGGTCGACCTCCTGAGCCCCGAGCACTCCAGCAGGTGGCGCAGGGAGTGCCCCTCCGCGCGCAGCGCCCTCACCGCCTCGGCCGCCGCCCTGGTCAGAGCCCGTCCCGCTCGACCAGGGCGCGCAATTTTTTTAGGTAGGCGACCTCGGCCTCGAGCCTGCGGCAGCGCTCCTCGAGCTCCTGCTCGCGGGTGCGGGCCCGGGGTTTCGACCTCGACCCCCTCGGCCTGCCCTTCGGGCCGGGCCGCAGCGCCTCGGCGCCGCCCTCGCGGTAGAGCCTGCACCAGCGCTCCAGCGGGGACTTCGACCTGATCCCGAACTCGGCCATGGCGTCGGTCTTCGCCATCCCGCCGTCGACCACGGCCGACGCCGCGGCGACCCTCTGCTCGAATGTGTACCTGGATTGTTTCCCGCCCATGGACAGCAGCGCCTCGCTTCCGAACGCCCGGTATACCCACTGCCATTCTCTCACGGTCTCGCGGGGGACGGACAGGGCCTCGGCCGCCGGCTTGCAGCCGACGCCGGCGTCGAAGAGCTCGACGGCCCGCCTCCTGGACTCCAGGTCGTGCTTCACCCTGAGGTCTATACTCATGGAAAACCTCCCATTTCCCGATGTCCAAGAAATGGGAGGCAGTTCACCGTCCCCTTTGTGGCGGTTTTAGGTGGCGTGGGCGGTTAGGCCTGGAAGGTATCGCGGTCGGGGGCGAAGGACTGCATGGCCGCGATGGTGCGGTCAAAGAGCTCGGGGAGCTCCCAGCCCAACATCTCGGCGCCCTGCGAAATCACGTCGCGCGAGCAGCCGGCGGCAAAGCGCTTGTCCTTGAACTTCTTCTTGAGCGACTTGGTCGTAAAGTCCATAACGCTCTTGCTCGGGCGCATGATGACTGCAGCGCCGATCAGGCCGGTGAGCTCATCGCAGGCAAACAGGATCTTTTCCATCTGCAACTCGGGCTTGGGCAGCGAGGTGTTGAAGTCCGAGGTATGCGTCTGAATGGCACGGATGAGCTCGGGAGATGCACCCTCGCCCTCGAGGATCTCGGCCGCATAGATGGTGTGGTTCACGGGGTCGTCCTCATGCTCCTCCCAATCCAAGTCGTGCAGCAGGCCGACGATGCCCCAAAACTCCTCGTTCTCGGGGTCGAACTCGCGCGCAAAGTAGCGCATGGTGCCCTCGACCGTCTCACCGTGGGTGATGTGGAACGGGTCCTTGTTGTGCTCGTTGAGCAGTTCGAATGCACGGTCGCGGGTGATTCCGGCGGTAAGCATCTCTGCCATAAGAGACTCCTTGTGCTCGTAGGTTTCGATAAGAATGAATACTACTAGAACAAGAAAACCACCACAAAGGCGCCT
>NZ_JBBNLM010000064.1:0-2417 GCF_040092475.1 Collinsella sp. CLA-ER-H10 | reverse complement strand
GGGGGGTGTTCCTATAGTTTTGTCAACTGGGAAATGCTCTCCGTGCGACCGAATCGCGGCATGCTGACGCCAAGCCATTAGGCCGGTGGGCTTCAGTCTGCTCGGTGCGTTTCGGCTAGGCTGCGTAAGGCACCCTGTCTCGCATGACCGCGTAGATGACCTTCAGTCTCTTTCGCGCCAGCGCCTTGAGCGCCTTGCCGTGCGACATGCCCCGCTCCCGGCACCTGGTGTAGTAGTCGCCCCATCTCCCCTCTGTCCGGGTAAGGCAGTTACATGAGAATATGAGCAGGTTCTTCAGCCTCTTGTTGCCTTGGCGCGATGCCGTCACCGAGGAGATCGAGGTTCCCGACTGGCGGTTGCGCGGCGCCAGGCCGCAGTACGACGCGAGCCTGTCGTGACTGGGGAAGTCTTCGATGTCGATGGAGATCGCAAGCTCGGAAGCGGTTTTGGGCCCGATGCCCGGCACCGTCAGGAGGCATCGGTAGGTATCGTCGCCCTCGAGCAGGGCGGAGATCTCCGCCGTGATCGCCTCGATCTCCGCCGAGTTCTCGGATATCCTGCGCGCGAGCAGTTTCACCGCCCGGTCCTCGGCGGCGACGACCGACGCATCCGGCCTTGTCGAGGAGGTTGTCGAGCGGACGAGGGCCTCGATCTTACCGCGCGCCGCCCCACGCGTGAGCGCCGCCGCCCTGCGGGGCCCGGCGTCGGCTACCGACCAGGCCCCGCCGAGGGATGCCATGAGCCTCAGCTGGGGCCCGTCGGACAGGTCGACCAGTGCCTCGAAGGCGGGGCACGATTCCAGCAGGATGCTGCGCAGCCGGTTCTTATTCCTAGTGTTCTCGCAGGTCAGGAAGTTCCTCTGGGCGGCCAGCGCCCTCGCCGCCGCAATCGTCGGACCTGGGTCTCCGACCGGCAGGAGCGCGTCGGGGATGCCAAGCGCCGTCTTCGCGATGACCATCGCGTCTCGCTCGTCGGTCTTGGCGTCGCCGGCGAAGAGCCTGGCGGCCCCGTGCGCCGCGAGTCCCGGCAGGTACGCCGCCGACATCCCGGCCGCCCTGGCGCGGGCGAGCGCGAGGGCGCCTATGTTGCGCGACTGGTCGACGACCACGAGCGCATCGGGGAAGCGGCCGAACAGCGAGTCCAGGTCGTCCTCCCTGTTCGCGACGGGGGTGCTCAACAGCACCTCGCCATCTCGAGTCGCGACGCATGCCCAGTGGGACGATTTCCCGACATCGAGCCCGATGACGGCTTCCGGCATTCTAATTGGTGCCACGGTGGTATCCTCCAATCGGTAGGCCGATCGGAACCCCTCCCCGCGACACCCACATTACCTGGCCGTGGCGCTTGCGCCCGGCAGTTTCCTATCAGTCGTCCGGAGCGGCGAGCGCCCCCGGTGGCAACACCCCCCGGGCCCTCTACGGGGCAGGGGCAGACGGCCATCCGGAGGCGCCCGATCGGCGGCCCCTCGGGGCTTGCCCGTATCGTAGGCAATGCGCCGAATGCTCGCCATCGAAATTTATCGATGGCCTATTTCAGACTGTAATGGGGGTATCTCCTAGGAATACCCGCCTACGAGGTCAATCTATCATCGGCATCAACCACGACGACCTCGCGGACGGTTCGGGCAAGGCGGGTTTAACGTTTCTCACCACCTCGACGGGCATTTGGTCCCCCATGAACGCGATCGACACCAACGCCGGCGGTTGGGAGAAGTCCGAACTCCGTCAGAAAATGAACTCCGGCAAGATCTGGAACCTCATGCCCTCCGATTTCCAGCCGAAGGTGAAGAGCGTCAAGAAGCTCACGAACAACGTGAGCGGTACCGACAAGGATGCCGCCGTGACGGCAACGACCGACAAGCTGTTCCTGCTCAGCTACTCCGAGATTGTCCCCACCTCCTACTGGGCATCCAGCTATCCCTGGACCTCCTCCGAGGGCAGCCAGTACGAGGCCTTCAAGGGCAAGGTGACGAATAACGATAATACCAACTCTGCTATTGCCATTGGCGACCGTTGGTGGGAGCGCTCGGTGACTCCGGACTACTCCACCGCCTTCCTCAATGTCCTCGGCAACGGCAATCCGACGTCCTGCGACCACGCGACGTTCTCGCGTTGCGTCTGCCCCGTTTGGTGCTTCTAGGTACATGTTCTTCTAGCTTGTCTAGTGAAAGGCCCGCGCTATCCTGCGCGGGCCTTTCTTTTGGCGATTACTCGAACAATTTGAGGTCCATGGCGCAGGTAATCGGTTTGAGGAAAAATGGAGTCATACAGCGGCTTCCAGAGCGCCTGCCGCACTCCTATGTCGTTGCCGCAGCGGCAAGACTGGTGCGGAAATCTGGAATAGCCCTACGCTCGGCGATGTATCTACAAGCCCTGAGCGAAGGGAGCCGCATATGCATGCAGCGGCATTTAACCTTC
>NZ_JBBNLM010000063.1:0-37138 GCF_040092475.1 Collinsella sp. CLA-ER-H10 | reverse complement strand
GCTGTTCGTGCGCCGCGTGGTGGTGGACCGCGCCGCCGGCACGCTCACCGCGGAGTTCACGTTCGACAAAAAGGAACCCCCGCCGGACGGTCCCGGCAGGGGTTCGCGTAAGTATCTGGGGGCTGGGCTGCGGAGACTTACGGCGAACACCTCCATGTACGCCCTGCCCTGCGGCTTCGCCGTCGTGGGGGAGTCACCGCGCCTCGCGCGCTAGGACCTGTACAGCCCGCGCCTGATCGCCTCGGCGATTGCCTTGTTCGTGTTGGTGCCGTGGTAGCCGTCGGCACCGTCCGGGCCGCACGAGATACCGTGGGCGATCAGCCAGCGCTGGTGCTGCACGATGGTGCCGGAGCCCATCTGGCGCGCCTGCACCCCGCAGGACTCGGGGTAAATCTTGCAGTCAACCTTCTTCTGCAGCGCCAGCACCATGTCCGAGCCGACGCCCTTGCCCGTTTTCGTCCATTCGATACCGCCATCCGTGGCCCAGAAGTGGGCCTTGTTGGCGAGCCACTGGCCGGAGACCACGCCGTCCACGGTCGTGCCGAGCTGCCTCTGGATGGCGCGGGTGAACTTCGGGCCCCAGTATCTGGTGTCCCCCAGGTCGGGGTCGGTGTGGTCGGCCACCTCCGTGTTCGATCCGGATAGAGTCTTGCCGTCGCTCAGCCAGTACAGCGTGCCGTCCCACGGGTAGCTGTAGTACGGCTTGATGTTGGACTCGCGGCCCGTCTGGTCGCCCTTGGTGCCGCTGATCGTGCCCTTCTCGCTGATGCTGAACTGCGCCAGCAGGTCGCCGCGGGCGGAGCCGTAGGGCGAGACACAGACGGCCGCGTGGCAGCGCTTGTTGACGTAGATGTCTCCGCGTTGAGCGGATTTGACGCCCATCTTGCGCCATCCGAACAAACCGGTTTTCAGCAGCTGCTCGACCATGTTGCCGGTGTAGCTGGCGCCGTAGGTGTTGACGCCGACGGCGCGCAGCGCGGTGATCACCGCCGAGCTGCAGTCGCGGTCGCCGCCCGCGACGGTCACGGTGGTGCCGTCGGACAGCGTGACCGTCTCCGTGGTGCCGTCTCCCATGCGGGTGTACTGCGAGTATCCGTGGCCGCTGCTCCCGTCGTGGGTGACGAGGTGCTCCATGACCTGCGCGAACGCCTCGCGCTGCGTGATGGCCATGGCTAGTCCCCCTTGACCTCGCCGAGCGCCAGCAGGGCGTCCAGCCACTTGTCGGTCACGCCGACGGCCTTGAAGGAGGCGTAGGCCACCTGCACGCCTCCCACGCACGCGAAGATGGACGTAACCCACGCCGACGCGTCGGTCGGCATGCCTCCGGCCATGGCGGTGAGGGCGCCGCACAGCGCCGAGACGGCGATGGCGAGCCAGCGCGCCGTGTTGCCGCCCATGGCCTTGGACTTGATCGCCTGCACGATATAGGGCACGACCAGCACCGTGCACACCGTCAGGCCCGCCTGAATCTCTGTCATTCGATTGCTCCTATCTGTCTGATTCCTTGTCGTACAGCAGGTCGACGCGATCGCAGATGTGGTCCACCTTGGCGGCCATTCCCTGGCTGCGCGCCTGGCTGTGAGCGAGGTCCGAGTGCAGCACCTCGTTCGAGGCCACCACGGACTCCATCAGCGTCTTCATGGCCTCCATGAGGCTGTTGGACCTCTCCATCTGCGCCGCGATGCGGCCCTCCATCTGCGAGCGCTCGCGGTCGCGCTGCGCCCGCTCGGCCACCTCCTCCTGCTTGCGCTCCTCGCGCTTCAGGTCGAGCGCGCCCTTGCGCTCGTTCTGCTTCTTGTACTCGTCCAGAAACTGGCGGCCGAAGTAGAACGCTATGAGGCCGAGCAGGACGCCGCCGAGCCATTCCGGGCCGAACGGCGCGAACAGGCTCAGTACCTCCACGGCCTACTCCTTCTTGGACGCGATGATGGCGTCGCGCTCTCGCTTGGTGATCTTGCCGGCAGCCAGCAGCTGCTCCAGGCTCTCGTCGTTGTAGAAGCCCTTCAGGTACCACTTCTGCACGCGCTGCGCGAACTTGCTCAGCTTCACGGCCATCTACTCCACCTCCCCGGGTGCGGTCTCGTCCTCGTCGTCGATCGGCAGCTCCACGTCGGTGCAGGCGGCCACCAGCTCGGTCAGTGCCTCCTGGCGCTCGATGCGGCTGGCCAGGTTCTCCTGTTCGCGCGCGGCGGCCAGGTCGTCCGGGGCCTTCTTGATGTTCAGCATCGGCTACTCCTTCCATAGTCCCTTGTACCAGGCGTCGGAGCGCCTGATCAGCCCGAAGCTGTCACCCTTGGAAGCGTGGTCGCGCCAGCCCTGGTAGCTCCCGTCCACCTCGGAGCGGTACATCTTGCCCGTCTGCGCCAGCCGAGCCATGCGGCGGATGCGGCGGCGCATGTCCTTGACGTTCGACGGCTTGACGAACATGAGGGCCTTTCCCGTGTCGGTCAGGTGGAAGTCGAAGCCCAGGAACTCGATGCCGTCGCGCAGCGGGTACACGCGCGACTTCTTGGGGTTCAGCTCGAAGCCTAGGGTATGCAGCGTGTCGCCGAAGGCCGCCATCGCGCGCTCGGCTTCCTCGCGCGTCGGCAGGATGGCCACGGCGTCGTCCATGTACCTGATGTAGTTCCTGATGCCCATGAGGTCCTTGGCCATGTGGTCCAGCGGGTCCAGCACGCTGATGCCGGCGATCTGTATCATCTGGCTGCCCGGGTTGTAGCCGACCTCGCCGGGGTACTGGTTGCGCATGACCGCCGTGGCCATGTCCATGATCTCGGGCGGCAGCTTGCGCGAGAAGGCGCCCTCTGCCACGTCGTGGCGCATGTTCGGGTAGTAGCCCGCCACGTCGATCTGGCACACCCAGCCGTTCGGACCGTGCCTGCGGTAGTGGCGCCGCATGAACTCCTTCAGCCTCTCGCGTGCGTAGTCGGTGCCCTTGTCCTTCTGGCACGCCGCGTTGTCCTTGATGAAGCCTTGCACCATGCGGGGGTAGATGCTGTTGTCGTTGAGGCTCCGCTGGAACACGCGGTCGGCGAAGCCCACGCTCACGATGGTGCGGCGCTTCGGCCTCGTTATGTCGAACTCGCGCGTCTTGCCGCAGCGGAACGTGCCGTCCTGCAGCTTGCGGCTCATGGCCAGCGTGCGCTCGGACAGGTTGAGCATATAGCTGGCGGTGCTGTCCTTCCAGATCACCCCGCGCCGGCACTTCCTGGCGCTCTCCCTCAAAGCGAGGAACCCGACGACGCCGTTAAGCTCGCCGGGTTCCAGTTTGGGTTTGGGTCCGGGGCGCATTGCAGCCGACCGCGTTCCAGCCGCGTCGGCGTCGCCCCGGCGTTGTTCGGCCCTCTCGGACTCGGGGTCACGGCTCCCCGCGCCGGTTTCGCCCCGCTCCGCGGCTGTGCCGCAGGCTTCGGTGGGGCTTGCGCCGGTTCGGTCGGGAGCGCAGCGATTGCCGTTCTGTGCGTTGTTGTTGTTGTTGACGTTGCCGGACGAGTTCACGATGAACGTGTTATTGCCGTTGTTGCGATTAGCGGAACGCGTCCAGACGTTCTGTTCAGCCGCGGCCCCAGCTATCACAGACGCCCATATCTCTTGGCGTCGGATGCCCTCCATGCGGCGATTTCCTCGCGGAGGTCGACCGCCATGCCCGTCCAGTAGACGGCTCGGCGCTCTGTCAGGTGCATTACGTCCCATGCGAGGTCGATAAGGAACAGCAACTCGCGGCAGCACGTCATGGCCATGTCCTGCAGGCGCCGGCGCTCGGCGTACAGCTGCGCGTCCTGGCGCACGCGGATGTTGTTGGCGCACCAGATGAAGCGCGCTATGTCTATCGCCGCGGCCTTTATCTTGTCCGTGACTGCCGACTGCTCCGGCTTGAACACCTTCTCGTTGGCCGTGATCTTCAGTACGTACTCGACGAGGTCGCAGGCGTCCACGAACACCTTCAGCTTGCTCTTCTTCCTCAATCTCCTGGGTACAGACAAGGCGGTCTCCTATCGGTAGCGGGGCGGGCGGTGGCCCGCCCCGGATTGTCGTTGATGATTAGATGGCGCGGGCGGGAGCGCAGCGATCGCCGTACTGCGCGCCGTGGTTGCTGACGGTGCCGGACGAGTACACGATGAACGCGTTAACGCCGTCGCTGCGACGAGCGGAACGCGTCCAGACGCTCTGCGGGCTGGTCTTGCCGTTGATGGCGTAGGTGATCAGCTGCGGCCACGTCTGCCACAGCGCCAGCGGCGTCGGGGACTGCGCGATGCGCGCCCAGTACTCCCAGGCCTCGCCCTCCTTGCCCTTCATGCCGGACTCGTTGAGCGCCAGGAAGTGCTCCTCCAGGCTCGGCAGGAACACGAGGTCGTAGGTCGTGTCCAGCACCGGCTCGTTGGCGGTGCCCTCCTCGCAGTAGGGCACGCCGGTGACGACCTTCACGCGGCGCATGACGGCCAGCTCCTCGGCGGGGATGCCGTCCAGGAAGCCGTGCTTGCCGACGTACTCGGGCGGGCGGTCCCACTTGTTCTGGGGCTTCCACCAGTTCGTGCCCTTGCCGTTGAGGTACTGGCGCAGCGCGGACTGGCTCCAGCGGTTGTAGCCGTAGGCGCAGCGGTAGATGCTGTTCATGTTGCCGTTCGGCTTGACGTCGATGGTGCCCAGGCTCGTGCCCTGCGCGCCCTCGCTCATGCCCACCGTCTCGATGGGGCTGGCGTCGGCGACGGTCTTGTAGGACTTCACCTGCCACGTGCCCGGGTCTCGGTCCGGTGCGTACTCCATGCCGGCCAGCACGCCGCCCTTCGGCACGTCCTTGGCGAGCGTGAACTGGTAGGTCTTGCCCTTGACCACGTTGGTGCCCCACGAGGTGCCCATGGTCAGGTTGTAGGTGCCGGCCGCCAGCGCCTGCTCGCAGTACCAGAAGGCCTCCTTCTGGTCGAACTGCGTGCCGAACGGCAGCGTGTGGTGCCATTCGATGATGGTGCCGGGCAGCTTCTCGCCGGCCTGCAGCTCCAGCTCCTCTGCGAAGTGGCACACGTCGTTGGCCACGTCGTAGACGGTGCCGCCGTCCGGGTCGGTCCATCGGGACGTGATCTGGTCGCCGATGCCGAGCACGTAGCGCCCCAGGCCGTCGCGGCTCATGCGCGCCAGGCCGTCCCAGTCCGTCTTCAGCGCCGCCACCTTGTCGTGCGCCATCGCCTGCAACGCGCCCGCGATGGCGCGGCCCGTGTCGTCGGTGATGACCGGGTACTCGACGATGCTGTCGTTTTTTGCCATGTCTAGCCCTTCTTCTTTACTCTCACGGCCACGCAAAGCTGGCCCTTGCTGTTGACGCACAGGCCGTTGGTGAGCGCCAGCACGTCGCGCTCCCACTCGGCCATCTTCTGGCTGTAGTTGCTGGCGCGCTCGGCCTCGGCCGTCACGCGCTCCGCCTCCTTCGCCACGCGCGCCTGCTCCTGCGCCGTCGCGGACTCTGTGATGGACGTGCAGGCGTTGATGGCGGCGGTGGCCTGGCGGGTGATCTCGTCGGCGTTTGCGGCCATCTCGGTCGACTGCTCGATGATGCGGTCGAGCATAGGCACGTAGGCGCCGGTGACGGCGTCGGTCAGGTCCACGTTGTCCAGCACCTCGATGCGCAGGCTGTTGGTGGAGCCCGTGAAGTCGCGGCCGACGATGCGGAAGTAGGCCATGGTCACGGAGCCGCGCACGGCCGCCACGGCGTCGGGGAAGCGGTAGGTAAACTGGCCGCCCTGCCCCTTGTCGACCACCTCCTCCATGATGGGGAAGCCGCCGGCGTTCTCAGCCATGAACGAGACGGTGCAGTCCGTGAGGTCCAGCGCCACACCGTCGTCCATGATCTGGAACGTGCGCTGGAGGCTCCGCGAGTCGCCGCGGCGCGCCCTCAGCGCGATGACTGGCATGAACTGGGTGCTGGACTTCTGCAGGTCCAGCGTCAGAATCTCGCGCATGCCGTTCCTTTCTCTCTCTAACCGATAATCCCGAGCACGACGCAGCCCGCGGGCATGACCAGCACGAGCGCCGTGTCGCCGGCCCTCGGCGAGCACGACGCCAGCTTGCTGCACGGCGTCGGCTCGGTCGAGCCGCGCAGCCTCACGTTCACCGTGGGGCCGTCGACGGACAGCACCGGCGCGCGCGTGTGGTAGTCGGCGGCGGTCCTCTCGGGCCACAGCGCCGCGGCCAGCCGGTCCGCCAGCTCTCCGCTAGGCGTCATTCCTCCACACCACCTCTCCAGTAGTCGTCACCTTGAAGTCCGGGCGCAGCAGGCGCCGCATGGTGTGCGTCGTCTCGCCGCCCAGCCCGAACTCGACGTCCTTGGCGGTGATGCCGCCCAGCCGATCGACGCCGGCCTCGCGGTAGTCGAGCAGCCCGCACTCGCCGACGCGCGACGGGATGAACAGGCCGTGCACTTCCACGTAGTCGATGCGCGTGGAGTTGTCCAGCAGCCTCTTGCGCGCGGCGGCCTTCAGCGCCTCCAGCATCTTCTCGGGCGTGTCGCCGGACAGCTCGGTCACCTCGTCGTCCAGCTGGCGCTCGCGGCGGCGCGTGACGGTCGAGGCCGCGCTGCGCGGGTCGTCGTTGCGCGCCTCGGCATACAGCCCCACGTTGTCGTCCTCGTACCACAGGCGCACCACGTTGGGCGTGTCGGCGCGGTTGTCCCTCACCGTGACGGAGGGGAAGAACACGCTGGTCTCGTCGTCCCGGAACGTCCACGACGGCGCGCGCTCCGTGGGCTCGACGTAGGGCTGCATCTGCACGGCGCCCCACGCGTCGGTGGTCGCGCTGCCGAAGTCGGCGGCGGACAGCAGCCAGTTGGCGATGCCCAGCCACTTCTCGTCGCGCTCGAACGTGTGCGCGCCGCTCAGCCTGTGGGACGACGGCGCGGCGTTGACGACGAGGCCGAGCGCGCGCAGGAAGCCGGCGGCGGTGTCCACGGTGGGCGTGCCGGCGGGCAGCGTGAGCGGGTAGCCGGGGCCGGTGGAGGCCGCCACGGTGAGCATGCCGGACAGGTCGGCGCTGCCGCTCACCAGCGAGCCGTCCAGGTCGGTCTCGCCCAGCTCCAGGAAGCCGGTTACCACGGGCCCCTCCCAGCTCTCGCCGGCGTCGTCGGTGAAGCCGTAGTACACGCGAACGGCGTCGTCCTCGTCGGGCACCGTGGAGCCCTCGTAGTCGATGGAGCCGGTGGCCTTCAGCTCCTTGAACTGGCTCTCGGAGGACTTGCCGCCGGTGATCTGGCCGTAGTCCTCCGCCTCCTCCATCCCCGGCCACTTGACGCGCCGGAACGTCCAGTGCTCGTGGTAGCGGTTGCCGTGCCACCTCATAGGCCCTCACCGTCCAGCCTCGTGGCCTCCAGGCTCACGCTCCACTCACGCTCCGCGTTGCCCAGCGACGGCGCCAGCTTGGCCGTGGCCATGAACGGGAAGACGAAGCCGTACAGCGTCTTCATCACCAGCCGCTCGCCGCTGCACACGGCGCGGTAGAACGCCAGCGCCTCCTCGCGGCTGTTCAGCGTCACGGACGCCGTGTGCTTCTCGGCCACGCGGTCGGAGGACACGCCCACCGGGTAGCGCCTGCCGGCCAGGCGGAACGTGGAGAACTCCGGCTCGACGGCGATCTCGTCGGCGGGGTTGTACCTACCGCGGGCGATGCCGCCGGACCAGTAGACGAACACGTGGCCCGAGTCGATGTGCCCCGGGAACCTCGTCTCGCGCACGGCGCCGGACGCGGCTATGCTGGCGGTCTCGTAGGCGTAGTCCGTGTTGAGCGGCGCGTACTCGTCCGTGAGCTCCGCGCCGTCGTGCAGGCCGTCGGCCAGCAGCGTGCGCACGCCGCCGACGTTGCGCCAGACGCTCGCCGACTCCATGGGCGCGGCGCCGTCCTCGACGCCCGCGTGCACCGTGATGGCCACGCGGCCGGTCGCCGGGTCCGGCACGGCGTCGACGATGGCGGGCGCCGGCAGGCTGTAGCGCACCGAGACGGAGCGCTCGGCCGAGCCTTGCAGCGTCGAGGACGAGCGGGCGGTGGCGGCCAGACGGTACGCGGCGCCGTCGGCCGGCAGCCACTCGGAGGCCGGTATGTCGAACTCCAGCCCGGCGGCGAGGTCGCGGCTGTAGACGGCTGTGCCAGCCGCGTCGTAGACGTTGAGCGTGCCGGCGGCCATGGTGCCGCTCGGGTCGCTGTAGCGCACGCGGACGTGCACGGGCACGGTCTCGACCGTGAAGCCGTCGGCCGGCTCCTCGATGGACAGCGTGGGCACCTGGCGCACGTAGGTGGCCACGGCGGGCGACCACGGACCGAAGTCGGCGTGGGCGCCCCTGGTGCGCACCTGCACGGACAGGCGGGTGTTGACCGCGAAGGAGTTGGCCAGCGTCGCGCTCGACGCCTCGCCGGAGACGTCGACGGTCGTCCAGGTCCTGCCGTCGGTGCTCCAGCGCCACTGGGCGGCCGTCTGGGCGGAGCCGTCGATGGGGTTGTGGCGCCACGTGACGGCGATGGAGGCCTGCGTCTTGGGGATGACCTGCGAGGAGGACGGCGAGGTGACGGTGGGCGCGGCCGGCGCGCAGATGGTCACGATGCCGCTGCTGGCCGTCCAGGCGCTCTTCAGGTCGCCGCGGGCGTTGCGGACGCGGTAGTACCACGTGCCGCCGCCCGGGTCGTCCTCGAACGACGTCACGTGGCCCTCGACGGTGCGCACCGCCGTCCACTCCTCCATGTCCTGGCTGCGCTCTATCTCGGCGGACGTGGCGGTGTTCGCCGGGTTGCCGAACGTGCCGCGCACGCGGGTGTTCGAGACGCGCGCCATGGCGATCTTGCCGGGCGCTGCGGGCGTGTTGTAGACGGTTGCCGTGTACACCCAGTCGGACGCGCCGGCCGAGTTCCGGCTGCGGACGCGGTAGCGCCACGAATGGTTCGCGCTCGTCGAGCGGTCGGGGCACCGCGTGCCGGCGGGCTCGACCGCGGCGAAGTCGGACCACGCGCCGCTGTCCATCTGGCGCTGCACGTCGTGGGCGAGGTACAGGTCGTCGTTGCCCGAGCCGTGCCCGAACGTGACGACGTTCTCGGTATCGCTCAGGCGGGCCGCCTTGACGTCCGTGGGCGGTGCCGGCAGCGTGCAGACCTTGCCCGTGTAGGTGTGCGAGCCGGCGTTGCCCGCCCCGTTGTGCGGCAGCACGCGGAACTCGTACACGCGGTTGGGCTCGCACGCGTACTCGCACTCCGTGTCCCCGCCGCCGACGTCCTTGTGGAGGGTGAAGCCACCGCCGTCCACCGAGACGTCGACGTAGATGCCGGCGTAGGGGCGCGTGGTGGTGTTGTTGTTCCTCCACTTGACCTTGATCTTGCCGCCGTCCAGCACGGCGCTGCACTGGCTCACCGCGTTGGGCGTCCACGTGGGGACGTCCGGGCTGTACCGGGCGGTCACGGACGAGTTGTAGTGGACGCCGGACCAGCTCAGGTAGGAGATGGTGGCCGTGATGACGGCCTGCTCCCCGTAGCCGACCCATCCGTAGTCGACCCAGCCGGAATCGCCGTACCAGTTGGGGCCGTACAGCTGCACCTGGCCGCCCCAGTTGCGGTCGACGATGGTGCCGCCGAAGTTGCCGTCGTCCACGCGGATGCTGCGCTTGTACTGGACGTAGGCGCGCCCCTCCTCCTGCGCCGTGGTCCTGCACTCCACGTACGCCCGCATGTGCGCGCCGGGGCCGGCCTTGTCTCCGAAGTATCCCTTCGCCATGCTCTATCCTCTCGCTCTCGTCGGGTTCGCGCGCTTGGCGTCCAGCACGAGGTCCACGAAGTCCTCCAGCGTCGCCAGGTCGCGCAGTTGCTCCATGTTCACCGTCACGTCGCCTATGTTGTAGACGGTCGTGCCGCCGGTTCCGGCACCCGCCCCGCGCGCCGCCAGTCGGCTGGCCACGGCGTCCGCGTACGGGTCCATCTCGCGGCCGGACAGCGGCACGACGGCCTCGGGGCCGGCCTCGCCGATGCCGACGACGCTGGCGCCCATGGCGATGGCGCCGGTGCGGTACCAGCTCACCGAGATGGACGGCACGCTGGGCGGCACGAGGCTGAAGTCTCCGCTGATGGAGAAGTGCGGCAGGTTGATGTGCGGGAACTGCAGGTGGAGTCCCGCGAAGAAGCCGCTGATGGCGTCGAGCGCGCCGGACACGGTGCTCTTCGCGCCGTTCATCGTGCTGTCGATCACGGACTTGATGCCGTTGAACGCGCCGGAGATGGCGCCGGAGACGGCGTTGCACACGCCGATGAACACGGCCTTCACGGCGTTCCAGGCGCCGGAGACGATGGACAGGATGGTCTGCATGACACCGTTTATCGCCACCATCGTGCCCTGCATGATCGAGGTCACGCCCTGCTGCAGCATCGTGAAGTCGCCGGTGGTCACGGCGAGGATTGCGCCCAGCACGGTCTGGAAGATGCCGGAGATTATCTGCCATGCGCCCTGTATGACGGTGCTCACGGCGGCCATGACGTTGGTCACGGTGGCCAGTATCGTGGCCAGCACCTGCGCCACGGTGTCCATGATGGATGTCAGGATGGGCACGACGGTCGAGACGATGACGGTCAGCACGGCGCCGATGGTCGGCCCCAGCGTGTCCATGGCCACCTGCACGGTCGAGACGATCTGGTCGAGGAACGCCTGCACGTACGGCGCGAGGAACGCGCATATCTCCTGCACCTTGGAGCTGATGGCGTCCACGCCGGCCATCACGGCGGCGCGGAACGTCTCGGACGTGGTCCACGCGGCGTAGATGGCCGCGGCTATGGCGGCTATGGCGGCCACCACGGCGGCGGCCGGCGCCAGCGGGATGGCCAGCGCGCCGCCCAGCATAACGAAGCCCTCGGAGATGGCGGGCAGCGCCGCCACGACGGAGCCGATCACCATCAGCAGCGGGCCCAGCGCGGCCACGAGCGCGAGCACCACGGCGATGCCGGTCTGAACGCCCGCCGGCAGCGATGCGAACGCCTCGGCGGCGTTGCCTATCACGCCTGCCACGGCGGTGATGGCCGGCGCCAGCGCGGTGCCGAACGCGATGGACGCCGACTCGACGGCGCCGCCCATGTTCTCCAGCGCCCAGGACAGCTCGCCCTTCTGGGCGTTGGCCATGGTCTCGGCGGCGGTGGCGTCGTTGGTCGCGGCGATGTACTTGGCCAGCCCCTCGCTGCCGGACTGCATCAGGATGGCGGCGGCGCGCGAGGCGTCGGAGCCGAAGATGGTCTGGAGCGCGGCGTCTCGCTCGGCGTCGGACAGGCCGCCCAGCTTGCCGGTCAGCTCGTCGGCGATGCCGGATATGTCCTTCATCTTGCCGTTGGAGTCTCGGATGTTCAGGCCGTAGGCGGCGATGGCCTCGGCGGCCTGGTCGGTGGGCGCGGCGAGGCGCTGCAGCATCGTCTTCAGGCTGGTGCCGGCGTCGGAGCCCTTCACTCCGTGGTCGGCGAACAGCGCCAGCGCCGCCGCCGTGTCCTCCAGGCTCCATCCGGCCAGCGACGCCTGGGCGCTGCACTGGCTCATGGCCTGCGTGAGGTCCGAGACGTCGGCGGAGGAGGCGTTGGCGGCGCCGGCGAGCGCGTTGGCGATGCGGGTGGCGTCCCCGGCGCCCAGGCCGAAGCTGCCCATCATCTGCACCGTGGTGGCCGCGGCGTCGGCGAGGTTGAGCTGGCCGGCGGCGGCGAGGTCCATGGACGCCGCGAGCGCGCCGCCCTTGATCTGGGCCTCGGTCAGGCCGCCCTTGGCCAGCTCCACCATGGCCTGCGCGGACTCGGTGGCGCTGAACACGGTGTCGGCGCCGAGCTGCAGCGCGAGGTTGCGCAGGCCGTCCATGTCGGCGGAGGCGCCGCCCAGCGCGCCCTGCACCTGGCTCATGGCGTCGTCGAAGCTGGCCGCCACGGAGGTGGCCGCGCCGCCGGCCGCCACGATGGGCACGGTGAGCCCCAGCGTCATGGCGCGCCCCAGATCGGTGATGCCCTCGCCGAGCGCCTTGGTGGCGGAGCCGCCCTTCTTCAGGCCCTCCCAGTTGAGCTTGCCGTCCTTGCCCTTGATCTCCTCCATGGAGACCTTGATCTTCTTCAGGCCGGAGACCACGCCCTGGTCGTCCAGGCGCGCGAGTACGGAGACGGCGTTGGACGCGCTACCCATCGGCCCTCACCGCCCGCTCCGCTGCGGCGAACTCGGCGGCGAACGCGGACGCCATGGCGCCGTTGGCCGCGTCCATGCGGCCGGCCTCGGTGCGGTCGGCGTGCAGCGCGAAGTGCGCCGCGCGGGCGCGGAACGCCTCCACGTATTCCTTGTTGTTCTTGTTCTCCCTCGGGCACTCGGCCGTGCGGTAGTAGATCGCCTGCTGCAGCGGCGTCTCGCCGGACTCCATCAGGCCGGCCACGAGGTCGAGGAACGCGCCGTAGCTCATGCTGTCGGCCACGGCGTCCCAGTCGAGGCCGTACGCCTGCAGCAGCGAGGCGCGGATGCGCCCGGCGTCCTCGTCCCAGTCGAACACGGGCTCCTCGCAGCCGGCGGCGCCCCTCGTGCCGTACAGGTCCACGCCCATGGCGTCCCACAGCACGGCGTCCACCATGTCCCAGAAGCCGTCGCGCCCGGCCGTCTCGATGGCGGCGGGCAGGTCGGCGAACAGCATGGCGGGGAGCAGCTGCTGCTTGTCCTCCTCGCTCAGCTCGGTGTCGGCGAACAGCTCGTTCACCAGCATGGCGTTGAGGGCGGAGTCGCACACGTCGTACCCCGCCCCCTCGTATTCGTAAGTTGTGCAGAACCGTCCGTTAACGGTCCCGCTTCTCGTCGTCAGGCTTCTGCGCATCTGCCACCACGTCCTGTAGGTAGTGCGCTGCCTTGCTCTGCTTCACGTCGTTCAGGCGGTCGAAGATCGCCTGGCACACGGTGGCGAATACCTGGACCATGACGAGGTTGCACTGCGCCGGCTTCAGCTTCACGCCGTCGCCGCACGCCGTGAGGATGGCGTCGTAGGACTCCTCGCCGATGCCCTCGACGATGATGGGGCCGATGATGGCGGCCATGTCCTCGGACAGCTTGTTCAGCTTCTTGCGGTCGAACGTCTTCTCCTTCAGCGTGTCGAGCGCGAGCGCCTGCTGGCGCGCCTTGATGCACTTGGCCGCCAAGGCGTTGACGGTGCCGTCGGTGCAGTCGATGGTGCACTCCACCGTCTCGTCGCCGACCTCGACCTCGAAGCGCTCGAACGACTTCCTTACCTTCAGTGTCTTCATGGTTGCGCTGCCTTCCCATCGTGCGCTGCGTTCAAAGAGAAAGGAGGCCGGGGCTGCAGCGCGTAGCCCCGGCCTCCTCGGCAGATGTTCCCCCGGCTGTCGCCCCGCGCCTAGGACGCGGAGACGGTCACGTCCACGACGGCGGAGACGGACGGCTTGGCCGCGCACTTGACGGCCAGGCGGGTCTTGCCGGCCTTGATGCCGGTCACGGTGCCGTCGGCGGCCACGCGGGCGATGCCGGTGTCCTCGATGGCGAACAGGCAGCGCGTGGACGCGCCCTCGGGCAGCACGGACGGCTTGACGGCGGCCGCGGTCTTGTTGACGCCCACGGTCACCTCCTGCGCCACGTTGACGGACTCGGGCAGCAGGGTGCCGGCGGCGGGGGTCACGACGGTGGCCACGCCGGAGCGGGACAGCGAGCACTTGAAGCTCGTCTTCTCGTTGGCGGCGCCGTTGGGGCCGTTGGCCGCGATGTCGAGGACGGTGCAGGGCGCCTCGATGCACTTGCCGGTCGGGTCGGTGACGCGGTAGGTCGTCTCGCGCTCGGCGCCGATGCCGTCCTCGATGGAGGCCACGTAGTCCTGGAACGGGTCGCCGATCAGGCGGTGGCCCTCGACGCTGTACTTGGCGCTCACGCCGGTGACGTCGGTCTTGGTGTTGCCGCCGCCGTTGTAGTAGGCGTCCTCGCTCGTGCTCTCGCTGTTGTCCTTGCCGATGTTGGAGATACCGGGGCCGACCCATGCCCAGTGGCGCTTGTCGCCGTCCGGGGTGGTGTCGACCTCGACCACGTGCTGGTAGTTCAGCGCGAAACCGATATCCATCTTCTAAAACTCCTTGATCTCGATGTGCGCGGTGGCCTCGACCACCCACACGTTGCGGCCGCTCTCGTCCCACTGGACCGGGCGCGGCTTCACTGTCTCGATGCGTATCATGCGGTAGCTGCCGTTGGCGCTGTCGAGCGGCACGGTCCGCAGCGTGCGCTCCGCCAGGAGCGCGTCCGCCATGGCGTCCAGCTCGACGCGGCGCGCGAAGAACAGGCTCAGGCGCACGGCCGTGTCAAAGGCGAGGTCGAAGTACCCGTCCTCGCCGCCCGGCACGCCGGTGCGGATGGCGCAGAACTCGGCGTGGCGCCGGGTGTCCGGCAGGTAGGTGAACACGTCGCGGACGCCTGCGGCCTCCAGGCGGCCCTTCACCACGTCCACGAGGTCCAGCGTGCCGTTGTCTTCCATGTGCGTGCCTCCTAGTAGTCCATGTACAGGCGCCGCGCGAACTCGCGCAGGTCGTCGCCGTCCTCGCGCCGGCACTTCTCGTCCCAGTGGTCGGTCGTCCCCGGCTCGGTGTGGTTCATCGGCTCGTAGTACTGCCGCGCGGCGTAGGGCGTGTCCCACGTGAGGATGCCCGCGCCGTAGTCGGAGCTGACCGGCTCGCTGGAGCGCAGCGGGGTCTCCAGCACCGGCACGTACTTGCGCATGGTGAACGCGCAGCGGCGCGCGTACAGCACCTGGCGCCTCTTGCACTCGGCCGGCGCGGTCGCCAGGTCGATGCCGGCGGTGACGATGTCCACGGCGATGCTCACTTCAGCTCGACCTCCCAGTGGTGCACGTGGCCGCGCTCGTCGACGTAGCGGGTGCACGACGCGACGCAGCACTCTGTGGCGCCGTCGACGGAGACGAGGCTGCCGGCCGGCAGCTCCATGGCCCCCGCCGTGTTCACGGCGTCGATGAACAGCAGGCCGGTCGTGGCGTCCTGCAGCTGGTAGTCCGTGGCGCGCACGGACGCCCTCTGCTCGTAGCGCACGCCCAGCAGGAGCCTCTTGTCGGAGAAGCCCTGGCGGCCGTCGACCTCCTCGGGCACGCGCACCTCGGCGCGGCTGGGCAGCAGGCGCTTGGGTATGGGCACCATGCCGATCACCCCAGCCCCTGGTACAGGAGGCCGGAGCCGGACAGCGCGCGGCGCACCGCCCGGTCCATCGCGGCGTCGTAGCCGCCGCCCTGCCCCTGCTCGATGGTGAGCGAGCCCAGGCGGACGGAGCCGGACGCCTCGATGCCGCCGGAGAAGCCGTACGCCGCGTCGACGTCTAGCGCCGCGCAGACGGCGGCCTTGTACGCCTCCACCTGCGCCTCGCCCTCCGGCTCGTTGAAGCCGATCACCTCGCGCACGGCGGCCACGGCGGCGCCCAGGTGCGGGCGCACGTCGTCCCACGTGTTCGCGCCGTGGTAGTCGGCGCTCTCGACCTCCGGCAGCATGGCTACTCCGCCTCCGCTGCCTTGGCCGCGGCCCTCTTGCGCGGCTTGCGGGCCGGCTTCTCGGCCGGCTCCTCGGGCTCCGCCGCCGGCTCGGGCTCCGGCTCGGGTACCTGCTCCTGGCTGGCCTCCGCCGGCTTCTCGGCCGGCTCCTCGGGGAAGGTCAGCCCCACGATGGTGGCCATTAGGCGGTCACCGCGACGTGGGCGTAGATAAGGCCCTTCTTCTTCAGGTACACGATCAGGTCGTGGTACAGGCGGTACTGCCACTTGTGGGCGTCGTCGTCCTGGTTCACGTCGGGGGAGAAGTAGCGCAGCTTCTCGTGCTTGGAGATGGCGGCGGCGGCCTCGGGGGCCATGACGATGAAGTTCAGCGCCTTGCCGTCCTCGGCCTTCTCGTAGCCGCCCTTCTCCTCGCCGGAGGTGGTGCCGTCCAGCAGCTTGATGGCGGAGTAGAAGCGGTCGCCGGCCACGCCGATCATCTTCATCTCGTCGTAGGTGCCGAAGTTGCTGTTCGGGGACTCGCCGGCGGACAGCTGGTACTTGTTGGACAGGCGCAGCAGCTTCTTGGTGGCGGCGGAGTGGTAGAACAGGCACTGGGACAGCTTCACGCCGTGGTCCTCCATGCACTGCTCGGCCTCCAGCACGGCGGCCACGGTCTCGTCTGCGCCGGACAGGTCCTTCTTGACGGTGGTGCCGGCGTTCTGGGTGAGCTTGGCGAAGCGGATGGCGTCCACCTCGGGAACCACCTTAGTGCGGGTGAACTCGCCCATGGCGTTGGCGGAGACGAGCTTGGCGCGCTCGTCGTCGTCGAGCACGTCGATGTTGAACTCGCGGTCGCGCTCGTACTGCAGCTGGTACGGCTGCCAGGTGACGGAGATGCCGCCCTTGGTGAAGCCCTGGCCGCGCTTGTGGGTGGCCAGGCCGTCCATGTCGATGCTGGCGATCTCGATCTTGCCGTTACCGCTCATTTCGCCAACCAGGTCCTGGTTCATGTTCAGGTCGCCGGTGACGGTCTCCTGCGCGATGACCTTGTCCAGTCGGTTGGTGAACGTGTCGATGCAGTTGGATAGGTCGTTGGTTGCAGCCATGTGCTGCTCCTCTCTACTTCTTCAGGCCGAAGGCGCGGTCGAGCGCCGCGTCGTCGTCCTTGGCCGCGCCCACGGGCTTCAGCCCCGTGGAGCCGGTCTTCTTGGCTTCCTCGAACAGGTACGGGCAGGCTTCCTTCAGCTTGTCCACGTCGCCCTCGTAGTCGTCCAGCAGCGCCTTGGCCGCCTTGACGTTCTTGCACCCGGCGATCTCCAGGCGGTAGGCCGTCTTCTCGCTCGCCATGGACGCCTTCATCTCGTCGAGCTTCTTCTGTAGCTCCTCGCGCCCCTCCTTGGTCTTGGCCGCCTCGTCGAGCTGCGCGCGCAACTTCTCGATCTCGTCGTCCTTGGCCTTCAGGTCGCGCTCGTACTTGTGGCGGTTGACGGTCGCGCCGCCATCGCCGCCCTGCGGCTCCGTGGTGCCGCCTGCCGGCTCGTTAGCCGGCTTCTGGGGCTGCTGTGCCTGGGTGCCGTCGCCGGCGCCTTCTGCAGCCTGCTGGCCCTCCTGCGGGTCGGTCTGCTGCCCCTGCGGTTGCTGTGCTCCCATGTCCGTACCAGTCCTTTCCGGTGTTTGGTTGCCGCGCTTCACTGCGCGCTTCGGTACTTGCAGCTGTTGCCGCCGCTGCCGCGCCGCACCCCGTTGCCGCCGGGTGCCCGCGCAGCTTGGATGGTCGGGCACGTGTCGCCCGCCAAAAGGAAGGGCCGCCCCTGCGGACGGCCCTCGCCTCGTTCTGTTCTGTTGTGTGTGTTCGGCTAGTACCAGGACAGCGTGCCGGATTGCTTCAGCTTGCCGGCTCGGTTCATGCGCCGGGCGTGCGCGAGCATCTGGCCCGTGCACATGCCGTCGTCGTCCGGGGACTTTGCCACCACGGACGCCTCTCCGGTCGAACGGTCGATGCGCACGGTTCCCACCCTGCCGGTGCCATGCGGGGCGTATTCGTATGTGGCGAGCACGCCGTCGTCGCTTGTCTTCTCAAAGGTGAGCATCAATCATCAATCCCGTTCTCACGCAGCCACTTCCTGATTGCCTCCGCATAATTGTACCGCAGGTCGGCTGCATCATGGGCTTCCCCCTGCGCCATACCCTGCGCCATGTACCGTGCCTCCAGTTCCTCATGTCTGAAGAGTATCCGGTCGTGCTCCTGGATGTTCCTGCCGGACAGTAGCCGCTGGACGGACTGCGCGATCTGGTAGTCCTCGTAGAAACGGTGGTGCCCGTCTTCCAGGTCGTGCTCCTCGACGAACAGATGCTCGAACCCTCGGCGCGCGTCTGCCTCATTCATCCCGGATGCCTTGGCGATTTTTGCGACGGTCTTGCCGCGGTCGCGGTTGCGCAGTTCCTCGTAATAGGAGACTGCGTGCGCGTCGCGCCTTGAATGGTCCGGGTCGTTGACGTCGTTGAGCGCCCCTTTCTGCACCACGCCCCCGAACACCCTGCGCTGCTCGCCGGCCGTGAGGGTCGAGAAGTCGGACGCCTTCATGCCCTGCAGCTTCATCTCCTCGGCCACGGCCCTGGCCACGGCGGTGCGGCTGGCACCGGCCCTCGCCATCGCCTCACTGGCCGCCTTCCCGTCCATCAGCTGCGCCAGCGTGCGGCCGCTCGACTTGACCCATGTGCCGCCGGGCATGTCCCCGGCCCACTCGCGCGCGGGGTGGCGGTGGAGTACCGGGTGCCCGGTCAGGCTCTTGGCGTTGGACTCCTTCACCAGCCGGCGCATGGCATCCTGCCTGCGCGCCAGCAGGTCCTGCGCCCTCACGACCTCGACGCGCGCGGCGTTGGTGGGGGAGACGTCGTAGCACTTGCGGGCGCCGGCCAGCTCGCGCTTGGCCTCGCGGATGGCGCGCTCCCCGGCGCGCTGCCTCTGCTCCAGTTTGTAGACCTCCTCGCCCGGTAGGCCGCTGGCGTGCTTGGGGTCGCGCTCGTAGGCGCGCGGCGCGCCCGGCAGGTACGGGCCGAACGAGTGGCGGCAGTTGGCGCCCAGCAGGCCGTCCACCGAGCCGTAGCCCGTGGCGGCCTCCAGCCCCTCGTACGAGCGGCCGTCGATGCTCACGGCGCCGCGCCAGCCGTACACCTGCCCCTGCCACGCGGCGTGGCTCGGGCGCGCGTTGGGGTGGCTGGAGACCTCGACCAGCTGCACGCCGTACTCGTCCATGGCCCTCGCGGTCATGCGGGCGCCGTCCTGGGCGATCTGGGTGCGCACGTGGCGGCGCACGGCCACGTCCACGCGGTTGCGCACGGTGAGGTTGCCGGCGGCGTCGCGGTACTGCACCACGCACACGCCGTCGCGCTCCAGCCTGCGCACGGCGCGGTGCAGCGCCTGCTCGGTGGTGGCGGAGCCGGAGTTCACCCGGGCGATGGCCTCGGTGGACGCGGACAGGAACGCGTCCAGGGCGCCCTGCTCCATGTGCAGGTTGTCGCGCTGCAGGATGGCGGCCAGCCCCCGCACGGTGGCGTCCATCTGGCGCGGCCACGCCTTTTCGGTGCCGGGCCTGCCCAGGCGCTCCATGTCGTCGGCGTCGGACGCCCTCATGAACTTCTCGACGGTGGCGCGCAGCTCGGCGTCCACCTCGCCGGCGTGGCGCTCGATGATGCGGCGCAGCTCGTCGGCGTGGGTCTGGCCCAGCAGCGCCGCGGCCGTCACGCTCCTGGAGGTCACGCCGGCGCCGGACAGCATGAGGTCCACCAGGTAGTCCAGCATGTCGGCCTCTATGCCGCGGTACACGCGCGCCAGCGCCTCGCCGGCCTCCTCCAGCGCCTCCGGGGACAGCATCAGAAGCCCTCGTCGAGCAGCTGGGCGGAGGGCACGGCCGCGGCCGCCTCCTCCTTGCTGAAGCCGTGCCAGTCGATCAGGTAGCGCTGCTTCAGCTCCGGGACGCCCAGCGCGGCTATCTCGGCCAGCGCCATGTTCTTCTCGGTCTGGGTGTCGGCGATCACGCTGTCGTCGAACTGGACCTTGACGGCGCCGAAGTCCTCCTCGATGGCCGCGCCGCAGTGGATGCGGGCGCAGTTGAGCAGGCTGGTCACCACGCGCTGGACGGCGCCGCGCAGCACGTTCTCGTGCTTGCGCACGTTGCGCATGAGCGCGGAGTTGTCGGCCGCCACCTCGGTGGCCGTCTTCAGGCCGCCGGACCTGTCCAGCGCGAAGTACTGCTGGCCGAAGCCGCACAGGTCGCCCAGCTCGGCGAGCGCCATGTCGAAGGCGGAGCGCAGCGGCTCCACGCGTATCTCGGGGCTGTAGATGCTGATCAGGTTCTTGGTCGGGTCCTGGCCGGCGAGGCGTCGGAACAGGCGGCCCTCGATGCGCGGCGAGGGTATGACCTTGCCGTTCTCGCTGCGCACGTCGACCATGCTCTCGTCCACGAACACCTTGGCGGCGGTCAGCTCGACCTCCTGGAACATGGAGTCGTAGGCGAGGTCCACGGCCTTGATGGCGTCGAGCGCGTCGGCGAACACGGACTGGCCGAACGGTGACAGGTCCACCACGGTGTTCTCCAGCGCGGGGCGGATGATGCCGAACGTGGGGCAGTCCTGCATGGTGTCGAAGTCGGCGATCACGCCGGCGGCCTCCGCGTCCTGCTCCTCGCCCTCGCTGAACAGGTAGGTGCTGATGTGGTAGGTGCCCGTCTCGGGGTCCGGCGCGTGCACCTGCAGCTGGTCGACGCGGCGGCCCGCCACGGCGGCGCGGGTGACGAACGCGCACGCGCTCACGCCCTCCTCGTCCCATGACAGCGGCCGCACCATGCGCGCGTCGTAGCGGCGTACCTTCAGCTCGGTGCCGTCGTCGCGCACGTCCAGCCACAGCGCCCACGCGGCGGTGCCCAGCGCGAACGCCTTCTCCACGACCATCTGCCCGGTGGGCCAGAAGTTGGCGCGGTCCAGCCAGTCCTGCAGCCACCCGTTCGCGGCGTCGGCCTCCACGCTCACCTGCGTGTCGTCGGTGATCAGCAGGCTGGCCCACTCGGACGCCACGCGCTTGGCGGGGCGGATGCTCATGCGGTCGCGGGTGCGGCGGCGCCCCTGCAGGTCGGTGTAGCCGTCCCTGTACCAGTCGTCCTTGCCGCTGTACCAGTCGAACCACGACTGGATGTAGGCGTCCATCGAGGTGTCGACGGCGTACCCCAGCTCCTTCAGCTTCTTGGTCACGTGCGCCGGCACGCTGAACTCGTCCACTGCCATGCCCTATGCCACCTTCCTGTATCCGCGCGCCCTGCGCGCCTCGTCCATCGTTGCGTAGCGGGTAGCGTCCACCCAGTGGTCGTTCCCGTCGGGTATCTCGTTGAGCACCTCGCCGTCCGGCGTCTGCGCGTACTCCAGCGCGCGCACCTCCGCGGCCAGCCTCGGGCAGCGCTCCGGGTCGATGACCCATTCGGACAGCGACTGCAGGAAGCGGTAGCTGGCCATGCGGCCCGGCTTGCCCTTGCCGGCGGCCCTGGCGTTGACGCCGTGGTCGCGCTGCACGGCGATGGCCGTGGGGTCGGCGTCGTCGGACAGCACCGGCAGGTGGTGGTAGGCCGGGCGCCCGTCGCCGCCGTCCCACGTGAGCAGCCCCTTGACGCGCTCGGCCTGCCCGTCGGGCGGCAGCTTGTTGGCGCCGTCCTCGCAGAAGGTGAGCAGCGCGCGCCCGCCGGGGCGCCACTCGCTGCCCGTGACGGCCCACGGGTCGGGGTACCAGCCGAAGTCCTGGCCGAAGCGCAGGCGCTCGAACTGCGCCACCTCGTCGTCCGTGATGGCGCGGAACACCACGTTGTCGAACACCTCGGTGCCGATGCCCACCGGCTCGCCCAGGTACTCGTGGCGGTACGCGCGCTCGTCGGCCGCCTTCAGGCTCTCGGCGTCCTCGATGAACTGCCCGCCCAGCCACTCCGGCGGCACGTCCAGGTAGGTCGAGCGGAACACCGGCAGGCCCGCGGCCTCGCGGCGCTCCATCTCGGCGTTGACCCAGCAGCGAGCCGAGCGCGGCGGGTTGAACGAGTACAGGCGCACGCAGCCCTCGCCGCCTCGCGTGAGGGACTGCGTCACCTTGCGTATCTCGGCCATGCCGGCGAACTGGTCGGCCTCCTCGAACCACGCGCAGCCCACGTAGCCGAACGGCACCTTTATCGACTTGATCTTGTTGGCGTTGTCGCAGCCGCGGAAGATGATCTTCTGCCCGGTCGAGCGCCTGGTGATGCGCAGCGTGGACTCGGGCATGTCGTACTCGCCCTCCAGCCCCAGCGCGCGGATGGCCCAGACGGTCTGGGCGTAGGCCGCGTCGCGCAGGTCCGCCTTGCGCTTCATGAGCACGACGGCGTGCTGGTCGGGGTGCGTCTCGATGTACCTCACGACCTCCAGCGAGCAGAACGAGGACTTGGTGGAGCCTCGGCCGCCGGCCAGCCATATATCGCCGCGGTGGCCGCCGGCGATCATGCGGTGCGGCTCCAGGAACGGCGGGGCCAGCAGCAGCGCGAAGTCGCGCACGAATGCGGCGCGCTCCCCGGGCGCCTCGTCGGGCAGCCACTCCATGAGGCGGTCGGAGGCGTCGGCCAGCGCCTTGACGGCGGGCGCCATCTCCTTGTCCGCCAGGCTGTGACGCTCCACGGCCTCGCGGCCCTTGCGCAGCAGCAGCCCCTGGGCGTCGATGATCTCGGCGCGCGTGATGGTGGCGGCGCGTGCGGCGGCCTCCTGCAGCTCGGCGATTCTTTGCGAAACCTTGGCGACGCGCTCGACCTTGCAGGCGGCCACGTCGACGCTGGAGTCCTTCCACTTCGCGGACCCGGGGTATGCGGTCAGGTAGGCCGCGCGCTGCGTGGCCCCCTTCGCCCTCTCGCGGGCGTACGCCTCCTGCGCGGGCGTGAGTATGTCGGTCCTGTTGCTTCCCATGGGCGGCAGTGTCGGCCACGTGTCGCCAAAAGCGAAGGGGCCGCCCCGCGATGGGACGGCCCCGTGGAGGAGACCCGCCGGGCCCAGCCCGCCCGGCGTGCCCACAGTATCCGGTTGTTGTCGCCTGCTACCCCGCCAGCGCCGCGGCAAGCGCCATGCACCCGCGCAGCACCATGAGGTCGATGGCGAGCGCCGCCAGCAGCACGAGCAGGCAGCCCCTATTCGGTCCCTCGTCCACCGCGCACCCCCTTGGTCTCGTGCCACTCGAAGTCGGCGAACGCGTGCCCGCACCAGCGGCACTCGTCGCCGGCCCTGGGCAGCCTGTGCCACACCGTGCGCGTCCCGCATTTCGGGCAGCGCACCTCGATGCTCGGGCGCCTCTTGCGCTTCTCGTCCGTACCGTCCATCACTCGTCCTCCTCGATCTCGTCTATCCACAGCGCGCACTCCTCGGCCGCCCTCGTCGCCAGCTCGCGCGCCAGCGAGTCCGGCAGCCCGCGCAGAAGCTCCAGCAGGTTCTCGGCGGCGAGCCGGCACCCGGCGGCCCCGCCGCCCAGCAGCTCGACCTCGCCGCCGTCCGGCTCGATGGCCTGCACCCTCACGTCCCGCGGCATGTTCCAGTCGGCGAGGCCGTCGGAGACGATGAGGTGCATGCAGTCCCCCGGCCGCAGGCGGTCGTTCCCCAGCGGGCATGTCTGCCGCGCCTCGCGGAACGCGTACCACCCCTCGTGGACGCGCCCGCCCGCGTCCGTGTACCGCACGCGCGGCACCTGCGGCAGCGGGGAGGTCGCCGGCAGGTCGGTGTCCATGATCGAGATGCCCATGGCTACTCACCGCCCTTCCTCTGCCCGGCCGCGAACCACACGCGCAGCCCGCGGATGCACTCCGGGCACAGCTCGCGGTCGGTGCCCCTCACCCTCACGCTGTCGGCGAGCACGGTCCTGGCGTACCTCGGCAGCTCCATGGCCACGGTCTCCCCGCAGCGCTCGCACGTGTACCGGTGCATCTTCATCGGCCGCTCGCCTCCTCTCCGCGCTCCGCGTCGTCCGGTTCGAGGGCGCGCAGCCACTCCTCCAGTCCCATGACTGTGGCGCCGCACGTGTTCGCCACGGCCGCGGCGAAGGTCGCCGCCCCGTCGGTGTTCCATCCGGGGAGCAGGCACACGCCGTCGACGCACGGGCTGCCGTCTTGGTACTCGGTGGTCAGGTCGCGCACCATCTGCCGGAGCCTGTGGCCGTCGTCCACGGTCGGGTGCCACGGGAGCCAGCCGAACTTGACGGTGCCGGCGTCCTCCGCCGCGGCGTCCGCCGTCCTCTGCAGCAGCCCGCACGTCTCGCCGTACATGTCGAGGTCGGTCCAGACCGGCCCCACTATCGCCACGCGGCTGATATCCACGGCGCCGCGTCCCGGCACGTCCACCTTCATCGCCCGGTCACCTCCACGGCCTCCTTGCGGTAGTTCCCGCCGGCGGCGAACCACTCCTTGAAACTCTCAGTGCACTCCGGGCACAGGTGCCTCCTGCTGCCCACCTTCCAGATGCCGCGGTACGGCCTGTGCACGTACATCCTCGCGTCCATCTCCACGTACCGCCCGCAGCGGTCGCACTCGTAGACCTTCATCTCTCGTTCCTCTCGTTCGTTCTTATTTCTTGCATGAGCCCTAGGTTGCGGGGGCGGGAGCGTCGCGCACGAGTGCGGGCGCGGCCTTGGCCCGCACGCACGTCCCCCGTAACCCTAGGTCTTGCCGTTAGGTTGGTTAGGTCACTCTTATACCTTTAGGTATAGTCCGACCTAACCTAACTACCAGCCGGTCATGGCCGCCTCCATCTCCGGGTCGCGCAGCACGCCGGGCTTGCCCCTGCCGCCCTCGGAGATGATCGGGCACCAGTCGTTCTTGTCGGCCTTCACCCAGTTCTTCACCTGCCCCTCGGTGGGCGCCCTGCCGTCGACCTCTGGCATGCGCTCCACCACGTTGGCCACGGTGGCGTCCACGCCGTCCTCGGCGCAGGCGGCCATGCCGTCGCGCAGCGCGGCCAGCTTGGCCTCCTGCTTGCGGGCGTCGTTCCTGGCCTTGCGCTCGCGGCCCTGCGCGCGGTAGTCCGCGCGGCCCAGCTCCTCGCCCTCGGGGCTGGCGTCGGCGAGCGCGCCGGTGGAGTCGATGCGGTGCATGGGGTAGTCGAACAGCAGGTTCACCGGCTCGAAGCGCGGGAACTCGCGCAGGGTCCCCTCGACGCGCCACGCGGTCATGGCGCAGGCCGACCGGCGCGCGGCCACCACGCCGTCCAGGAACGCGCCGGCCCACTCCGGGCGGGCGGCCTCGACGCGCGAGCGGCACGCCGAGACCATCGCGTCCCCGCCCGCGGCCCTGGCGTCGTCGGGCACGGCGGCGCGCCAGTCGCCGAGCGCCTGCGCGTTGGCGTCCATCCACGCCTCGCACCAGCCGCCCACGCGCCTCGCCTCCAGCTGGGCGCGCAGCTCGTCGGAGACGTGCAGCTCCAGCATGTCCAGCAGCGCGTCGGGGTCGCGGGCGAAGACTCCCGAGCCGGATGCGCGGTCCATGGAGCGCTTGCCGCCCTGCGCGCCCTTGGAGTGGTGGTGGCAGTAGATGACCGCGCACCCCAGGCTGTCGGCCACGCGGTCGAACTGGTTGCAGAACGCGGCCATCTGGTCGGCCGAGTTCTCGTCGCCGGTGATCACCTTGTAGATGGGGTCGATGATGACGGCGATGGGGCGCTCCTTGGCCGCGCGGCGTATGAGCGCCGGCGCCAGCTGGTCCATGGGCTTGGAGCGGCCGCGCAGGTTCCAGATGCACACGTTCTCCAGGTTGCGCGGCTCGGCGCCCATGGCGGCGTAGACGTCGCGGAAGCGGTGGAGGCACGATGCGCGGTCCAGCTCCAGGTTCACGTACATGACGCGGCCCTGCGCGCACCTCCAGCCGAACCACGGCAGCCCCTCGGCCAGCGACACGGTGAGCCCGATCAGGGCGAAGGACTTGCCCGCCTTGGAGGGGCCGGCCAGGAGCATCTTGTGCCCCTGGCGCAGCACGCCCTCGATCAGCGGCGGCGCGAGCTCGGGCGGGTCGTCCCACGTGGCGGCCAGCGTCTCGGGGTCGGGCAGGTCGTCGTTCTGCTCCTCCAGCCACTCGCGCCACTCCTTCCAGCTCGCCCTGCCCATGGAGCCCGCCACCATCCACTGCCTGCGGCCGGCGCGCATGGCGCCGGGCATGCGGGACAGGCGGGACGGGTTCTTGTTCTGGGTGTCGAGCTTCAGGCCGTTGTCGGCGCACGTGCGGTACAGGAAGTCGACGCGCTTGCGGTACTCGTCGTAGTCGCGGGCGTCGACGCGCACGATGGCGTGCACGGACTTGTTGCCGCTGTGGACCACGGCGGCGATGGGAAGCTCCAGGGCGCGCATGACGGCCATCTGGCGGCCCGGCGCCATCTCGTCGGACTCCACGAGCGCGTAGCGGAACTCCGCCACGTTGTCGTTGCGCACGCCGCCGCCGTCCAGCGGGTTGAAGCGTATCCACGCGCCGCTCTCGGGGTTCGGCGCGCCGATGGAGCTGGCGAGGTCGTCGCCGTACTTGGCCACGCTCTCGATCAGCTCGCCGGCGGTGCGGGTGTAGATGCCCTTGCCCGCCGGCGTCCACCGGCCGTCGCGCTCGAACGCCTCGGTGACGTAGCCCACCACGTCCTCGGGGTCGAACAGCGCCGACAGGTAGCGCGTGAGCTGCTCGCCGGGGTGCCAGTCCGCCGCGTCTGGCTCGCGCAGCTCGTCGGACTCCAGCCACGTGGGGTCCACGACGACGTTGGCCGGCTTGGCCGCCGGGGCCGCCTGCGGGCGGGTCGTGCGCCAGTCGCGGGCGCCGGGCTGGCCGGGGCCGTCCCACGGGTCGGCCTCGCACACGTCCCAGTCCAGCGCCACGTCGTCGGAGGCGGGCGGCTCGTAGCCGGCCTCCATGGCCATGTGCACGAGCGTGCCGCCGTTCACGCGGCCGTCGCCGCCGGCGCGGAAGGTGCGGTACTTGCGCTCGCACTCCCCGGCGTGGTAGCGGGCTGCGTCGCGGGCGCTCCACGCGTCCCAGACCTCCCACGGCACGCCCTCGGCCGCCAGCGCCATGCCGACGTCAACCCACCCGCGGTAGTCCAGCCCCGCGGGGTCCACGGCGTCCAGCAGCCCCTGCAGGTCGTCCTCCAGCAGGCTGCCGCCGCCGTATCCGTAGTCGTCCATCCCTTACACCCCGTTCCTCGGGTCGTAGGTCGCCGGGTCGACGCCGCGCGGGACGCCGCGCCAGCCCTGCGCCGCTATGCGGCCGATCATGTTGCTGGCCGCCTCGAACGGCCACGTGCCCACGGCGCGGAAGCCGTAGGACTCCAGCCGCCGTATCTGCTTGGGGGTCGCCAGCCCCTCGCGGCGGCGCTGCGCCAGGCGGTCCAGCAGCAGGCTGGCCTTGCCGCGGCACTCCACGGCGTCCGGGAAGATGCCGTAGCGCTCCAGCGCCGCCAGCTGCTTGTCCGTCGGCGGCTCCAGCTCGGCTGGGAACGCGGGCTCCCAGCCGGCCAGGTCCTCCGAGCGGATGCTCATGGCGAACTGCACCGGGTCCACCAGCGCGCGCTTCCTCTTGCGCATGGACGCCAGCTGCTCGGCCAGCGCCTCCTCGCGCTGCCGCACGACGTCCTCGGACGCCTGCCGCTCCACGGCGTCCAGGTCGACCGGCCCGCCGGCGGCCCCGGCGATCTGGGTCATGCGCTCGGCCACCTCGGGCGACCTGGCCACGATGTGCGCCGGGCGGCACAGGTCGTGGCGCTCGGTCATCCACAGGAAGTCGAGCACCAGCAGGTCGGTCTTGCCGGTGGCCGGGCTCAGGCGGGTGCCGCGGCCCACCATCTGCACGTACAGGCTGCGCACCTTTGTGGCGCGCAGCACCACCACGCAGTCCACGCTGGGGCAGTCCCAGCCCTCGGTGAGCAGCATCGAGTTGCACAGCACCGAGCCGGGTCCGGCGGCGTCGAAGCGCGCCAGCGTCTCGGCGCGGTCGGGGCTGTCGCCGTTGACCTCCATGGCGTCGAAGCCGCGCTCCGCTAGCGCCGCCGCGAACTTCTTGGACGTGGCCACGAGCGGCAGGAAGGCCACGGTCTTGCGGCCCATGCACCCGGCCGCGGCCATCTCGTCGGCGATGCGCCCCAGGTACGGGTCCAGCGCCGTGCCCAGGTCGCCGGCGGAGAAGTCGCCGGAGGAGACCCTGACGCCGGCCAGGTCGATGGGCAGCGGCACGGTCTCGGCGCGGATGGGGCACAGGTACCCCTCGCGGATGGCGGTCGGCAGCGTGTACTCGTAGGCCACGCTCTCGAAGTACTGGCCCAGGTCGCGCTTGTCCCCGCGGTCGGCGGTGGCGGTCACGCCCAGGACCTTCGCGCCGGGGAAGTGCTCCAGCACCTGCTGGTAGGAGTCGGACAGCGCGTGGTGCGCCTCGTCGACCACGATGGCGTCGAAGTGGTCGTGGGCGAAGCGCGCCAGGCGCTTGGGCCTCATGAGGGTCTGCACGCTGCCGACGGTCACGCGGTACCAGCTGCCCGCGCTCGTCTCCTCGGCGCGCTCGACCGAGCAGCCCAGCCCGGTGGCGGCGCGCAGCTTGTCGGCGGCCTGCTGCAGCAGCTCGCCGCGGTGGGCGAGTATCAGGACGCGGCCGCCCGCGTCCACGACGTCCTTGGCCACGGTGCAGAAGACCACGGTCTTGCCGCACCCCGTGGGGAGGACCAGGAGCGTGCGCGCCCGGCCCCCCTCCCACTCGCGCTCGATGGCCTCGCGCGCGGCCTGCTGGTAGGGTCTCAGCTCCACGGGTGCCGCCTCCCTACTGGATGCCCCAGGCGCCGGGGGCCGCCTGCTGTTGGAAGGCCGGCGGCTGGACGCCCTGTGAGGCCGCCTGCGGGGCGGGTGCGCCCGGTGCGGGCGAGTACTGCGGCGCGGGCGCGAACGCGCCGTTCTGGGGCGCCTGGGACGCCTGCGGGGCGTATCCGGGGGCCTGCTGCTGCGGCGCCGGGACGGCCTGCGTGAGGTTCGATACGTCGGCGGCGGCCCTGCATGCGGCGTCGTAGGACTTCCACGCCTCCTCCTGCTCCTCGGGCTTCACGAACCACTCGACGTCGTTGGTCTGGCGCTCCTGGCCGTCGCGGCCGGTGTAGGAGCGCACCTTCAGCTTGACCCAGCCGGTCGAGCCCTCGATGCCGCCCCAGTCGATGATCACCTTGCCGGCCCCGTTGCGGCCGCGCCCCACCGACTCCATGAAGCGCGAGACCTTCCACAGCTGGTTGCGCGTGATGTACAGGCGCTGCTGCACCGTCGTGTCGCGGCCGTCGGCGCCGGTCACGGACAGCGTGAGCTTGGCCATGGGGCACTGCGGCATCTTCTGCGAGCCCTGGTAGCGCTCGCGCTCCATCTTCTCGACGCGGAAGGGGTAGAAGCCCTCGGGCAGCAGCGTCCATCCGCCGTGGCTGCCGTCGTCCGGGTCCGCCTCGCACACGTCCCAGTCGAGCGCCACGTCCTGCATCTCTGCCATCTCTCAATCCTTTCTCTCTCGCCGCCCTCGGCGGCTCTCTGCTAGTTGAAGGGCACGTCCTCGGCGGCGCGGTACTCGGCCACCTTGGCCTTGACCGCGTCCCACTGCGGGACGATCAGGCCGGCGACGTAGTCGGCCGGGTAGTTGGCCAGCGGCGTGTCGGGCGTGAAGTGGCCCTGCAGCACCGCGAAGCCGCGCACCTCGTCGGGCGTGACGCCGTCGCGCTCCATGAGCTGGACGGCCGGAGCCCAGAACGCGGGCAGCCCCTCCGTGCCGGGGATGCTCGCCGGGGCGTCGCCCGCGGGTGCCGGCTGGGGCCCCGGTGCCTGGGTGGGTGCCGGGACGGGCTGCGGTGCCGGTGCCGGTGCCGGTGCCGTGGCGGGTGCCGGGGTCGCGGCCGGCTGCGGGGCCGCGGGCGCCATGGGGGAGGGCACGTGCGGCGCGATGGCCTCGTAGCCCAGCGGCACCTCGTCGGGAAGCCCCCAGCGGTTCTTGGCGTCCCAGGCGGCGTGGTGCGTGGTGAAGATGGTGCGCTTGGCGCCGCGCGCCTTGCCCTTGGCGCTGAAGCCCTCGCCGACCATCTCGACGACGGTCTTGTAGTTGACGAACAGCAGCGCGTCGGCCCACTCCTTCAGCAGGGCGGCGTCCCTCTTGTACATCTTCATGGTCCAGCGGTCGTAGCTCGCCGCCTCGTCGGGCTGGTCGAACTTGCTCACCGTGGCGTGCGCGGTCACCACCACGTTCATGCCGGCGTCTCGCACGTCGGTGAGCAGGTCGAGCAGGCGGCCGAACTCCTCCAGCGCGTACTGCCAGCACTTGCCGTAGTTCAGCGCCTCCATGCTCTGCCACTTGTTCTTGGCGCACAGCTCGGCGCACAGCAGGCGCTCGGCCCAGTCGGCCGTGTCCAGCACCAGCGTGCCGCACGGTCGCTCCGCGGCCACGGCGCGCACGAGGTCCTTCAGCGCCGTCCAGCTCTGCGGCGCCTGGGTGCGGGCCACGTCGTAGCCCTCGGTGCCGCCCTCGGTGTCGATGAACAGCGGGTCGGGGAACTGCGCGGCCAGCGTGGTCTTGCCGACACCCTCAACGCCATAGAGGGCCACTTTCTGCGGGTGGATGGTCGCCCCGCGGCTAATGTTCAGCATTGTTGTTCCTCCTGTTGTTGGCCTGTGTTTTTGCATCTGCCCACCTGCAGTTGTCAGGACAGTAGTCGCCGTTCACGTCTATACGGTCCAAAGTGCAGGCCATATAAGGCGCGTCGGGGTCGTATCCGGCTGATTCCGCCCAGTTGCGAAATGCACCGAAGTCGTGCAGCCATTCGTCACACACGCGGATGCCGCGGCCGCCGTAATTCGGGTAGTCCTTGCGGGACTTGTCGTAGCAGCGCTGCTTCATGGCGTGCCACACGCCGTACAGCCGCGACCTGTTGCCGCCGTGCGTTGCGTGCGCTCTGTTCCTGGCCGCCAACTGTTCCGAGTGGATGCAGCCGCAGCTGCGTGTGTTGCCGCTCGTTAGCGAGGTTGACAGTACGGCGACCTCGTTGCCGCAGTCGCACTTGCAAAGCCACGCCGCTCTGCCGTTGATAGTGCCGTCTCGCCGGAGCGCCGTGAGCCGCCCGAACTTGCGCCCAGTCAGGTCGATGAAGGCCCCCATTACCTGATCTCCCATCCGGCCGGCGCGACGGGCGCCTCGGCCTTCTCAGTGCCGCCGGGCTCGCCGAGCTGCCCGCGGCCGTCCTCTATCACCAGGCTGCACTCGCCGCCGGTGGACACGCGCGTGCCGATCACCTGCAGGCCCTCGGACTCGGCCCACGCGCCGAACTCGGCCAGCGTCTGCAGGTCCATCTGCTCCAGCTTGTCGACCAGCACGAAGCCGCACTCCGGCTTCAGGCGGCGCACGATGGCCGTGGCCACCTTCAGCTGCTCGCTGCCGCTCATGCAGTCCCACGGCTGGCCGCCGTAGGTCAGGCGCGCCTCCTCGTCGACGGACAGGCCCGGCAGCGGCAGGTCGGCGCCGCGCAGCAGGTCCGTGCGCTCGGCGCGGATGCGGTCCATCTCGGCGTCCAGGTCGTCGTACTGGGACTTCAGCTCGTCGGCCTCGGCCATGGCGCGGGCGCGGCGGGCGTTGGTGCGCACCTTCTCGTTCACGGCGTCGGCCGCGGCCAGCTGCGCCTGCAGCTCGTCGGTGGACTCGTCGTGCAGCTGCGCGGCGTCCTTGCTCGCCGTCGCGGCGTCCATGGTGAGCTTCAGCACCTCGGCGGCCTTGGCCTCGATGGACGCGGCCAGCTGCGACTCCTGCTGCTTCAGCGCCGCCATCTGCTGGCGCGCCGCGGCCAGCTGGCCGTTGATGCGCTCCGCCTCGTTGCGCTTGCGCTGGTTCTCGCCGTTGCGGGCGAGGATGGCGGACTGCGCGGCGATCAGCTCGGCGGCGTCGACCTCCTCGGCCGGGGCGTCCGGCCAGAACTGCATCTCCTCGGCGCTCGCGCGCTTCTGGCGCTCCATCACGCCGACGTCGTGGCGCTGGTTGTAGACGCTGCTCGCCTTGGCGTCCAGCTCGGCGAGGCGGTCGCCCACGCCCAGGATGGACAGCAGCGTCTCGGCCTTGTCCTTGTCGCTCGACTCCATGAAGCGCGGCAGGTCGAGCGCCAGGCGGTCCACCAGCGAGCTCAGCAGCGCCTGCCCGGACTTGCGGCCGGAAGGGTCGGTCACCTTCAGCGAGCCGTTCTTGCCGCGGCGCTCCACCACGATGCCGTTGTCCAGCACCACGCGCAGCGCCGGGGCGCTCGCCGCGCCCTCGCGGGCCGCGTTGGACGGGCGCAGCTTGTCGCCGCCCAGCGCCCAGCCGATGGCGTCGAGCAGGCTGGTCTTGCCCTGCCCGTTGCGGCCGCCGATCACGGTCAGCCCCTCGGCGCGCGGCTCCAGGTAGACCGCCTTCACCCTCTTGACGTTCTCGGCCTCGACCGATGCGATCTTGACCATCTCTACTTCTCCTCCTCGTTCTCGTTCTCGTTCTCGCGCACGGCCTCCAGCCATGCCTTGGCCTCCGCCACGAGCTGCATCTGGCCCGCGCCCATGCGCCAGCCGTCCTCGACGGCCGCGGCCACGGCCTCCAGCCACGCCGCGACGGCGACGTCCGCCTGCACGGTGCCGCCGGGCTGGCCGCCGGCCACGCACATCCACGCGCCGCCTCCCGGGGTCGCGTCGTTGAGCCAGTCGTGGAGCGCGTAGGCCCCGCACATGCCGGTGATGCGGCCGTCCGGGCGCGTGCCGTCGTAGCCCGCCGCGTCCAGGGCCTCGGACGCCTCCGTGTAGGCCGACCACTCGTTGGCGGGGTCGCCCAGGAACGCAGAGGCGGCCTTGGCCATGGCGTGCTCCGGGTAGTCGCCCCCCAGCAGGCGCTCGGCGAGGTGCGCGAACATGGAGCCGACCGCCTCGCGGCACGTCGTCTCCATGCGGTCGGTGTCCTCCTTCAGCTTGGACGCCGCCGCCTTCTCCTCGGTGTCGGCGGGCACGTAGCGGTAGGCGTACGGCACGGCCGTCGTCGGCAGCACCAGCACCCACGCGGCGCCCTCCGGGTCGTCGGCGGCCTTGGCCTCGAACGCCTTGGGGTTGTCGGCGCGGCAGTCGTAGGCGTAGCCGGCCGTGTCGAAGGACTTCTGGCCGTGCAGCTCGATGCCCAGGCGCTCGGCGGCCTCGTCGAAGGCGGCCACGGTGCGCTCGCTCTCGATCTCGCGGCGGCACTCGTTGGCCACGCGCACCCAGTCGCGCTCGCTCGCGTTCGCCACGCGGACCGCGCGCTGGCCGGTGAACTCGGCCACGGCCAGCAGGTGGTCCAGGCTCATGGTCTCGGCCTCGGCGCCGATCTCGGACGCCACGCGGCGCACGCGGGCCATGCCCTTCTTGCGCACGGCGCGCTCGACCTTCTCGGGCTCCACGCCCAGCAGCAGGCAGCGCTGCGCGCCGCGGCTGCGCTCGGCGTCGTCCAGCGGCTTCTTGTCGTCGGTGGCCAGCATCGCCAGCGCGGCGTCGGCGTCGCCCCAGTCCTCGCACACCACGGCGTCGAACTCGGCCGTGCCGGCCTTGCGCATGGCGCGCCAGCGGCGCTCGCCGTCGACGATGCGGTACACGCCGCCGTCCTGCACGAGCAGCGGCGGGGTCATGGGCTCGCCGGGGTGCGCCGGGTTCAGCGCGAAGCTGGCGGCCAGCGCGTCGAGGTCGCCGAAGTCGCGGCGGGGGTTGCCCTCGCTCGGGTAGACGTCCTCGGTCTTTACTCTCTTGAGTTGCATGTTTCCTACTCCTCCTAGCTGGGAAAATGCGTTTGTGTCATTGATTTGAGATTTTTTTAATCATCCGTTCGAGGCGTCGGCGCCTCGCCTTCAGCAGCCTGGTGAGCGTCCTCACCTCCCACCGCTCCAGCGCCTCTTGGTAGGCGTCGCGCGCCCTCGCGGCGCGGTAGGGCGTCATGCCCTCGGTTCGGGGAGGCGCGGGCCTCGGGTCCGGTGCGCTCTGCAGCCTCGTCTCGGTGGACGCGTACACGGCGCGGTCGGCCGGCCCCAGGCGCTCCATGGCCTCGGCCGTCTCGGACTCCGCGCGGGCCACCAGCGCCCTCAGCTCGCACGGGCGGCAGGTGCCGCTCGCCCTCAGCCCCGTGCGGGCCATCCCGCACGCCGGGCACGTCTCGGAGCACCTCGGCTCCCAGTGGCGCAGGCTCACGCCCATGCGGGACGCCTTCTGGCGCACGGCCTCGTTGGACCTCCTCAGCGCCCTGG
Organism: Collinsella sp. CLA-ER-H10; assembly: GCF_040092475.1. Classification (NCBI taxonomy): domain Bacteria; kingdom Bacillati; phylum Actinomycetota; class Coriobacteriia; order Coriobacteriales; family Coriobacteriaceae; genus Collinsella; species Collinsella sp. CLA-ER-H10. Next base: position 3,384 of record NZ_JBBNLM010000063.1, on the reverse strand, counting down.
CCACCTCGCGCCTCGGCATCGTGCCGGCGATCTCGGCCAGCCTGCGCTCCTCGGAGGCCGTCCACGGGCGGCACCGCTCACCCCTCCTCATTCGGCGCGCCCTCGCCGGTGTGCAGGTAGTACCAGCCGTGCGCGAAGGCGCTGCGCTCGTGCTCGTTGGTCACGAGACCCTGCCCCAGGTAGAACTGCCGGCTGTTCCTCAGCCAGTCCACGGTCCACGCGGCGTTGCCGCGCGTCCTGCCGTTGAGCACCTGCCTGCTGGTCTGCAGCACGACCTCCTCGCCGGCCTCGCGCAGGTGGCCCAGCAGCTGGCCGCACAGCCACGGCGTCTGGTGCGAGCCCTTGGTGCCGCCGCAGCGCCCGGGGTAGGGGACGAAGCCCTCCATGACGACCGGCCCATGCTCGTGGGTATCCAGAAACCTCCGCAGCAGCGTCCAGATCTCCTCGCAGCGCGCGTCCAGCAGGTCGTTGTCCGCGCCGCAGCCCACCTTGAAGGCGAACGTGCGCGAGTCGAGCACGCGGCGCCCCGTCATGTGGACCACGCCGGTGTGGAGCGACCCGGGGTCGATGGCCACAATGGTCTCTACTCCATCGCCCATTCCGCCACACCCCCCTGGTAGTCGGAGACCGCGGCGGAGTAGCCGCGCTCGTACGCCCGGTCCGTGCCGTACGCGCGGCCCTCGCCGTAGCCGGCCGCCGTGCCCTGCGTGTAGCCGAGCTGCCACGCCTGCCCCACGGCGAGCGCGACGAGCAGGGCCACGGCGAGCGCCGTGCGCACCGTGCGCCAGAACTCGGCGCGCCTGTGCGATACTTGCGGGTACCCGCTCACGCGGGCCTCTTCAGGGGACTGGGCGCGCTGTGCTTGGCGGCTTGTGCGCGCTCGGCCCTCCACCTCTCGTACTCCCGCCGGACCTCCGGCAGGGCGAACGCGGACCTTGCGGCAGTCAGCGCCGCCCGACGCTCCGCGGCTGTGGCGCCCATATACGATCACCTCCGCCATTACTCCTCCTCTTCCAGCAGCTGCTCCATGGTCACGCCCAGCACCTCGGCCAGCTTCCTCAGCTTGGGCACGCTGGCCAAAGTGCGGCCGCGCTCCCAGTTGCTCACCTGCGTCACGCTCGACGCGCCCACGGCCACCGCCAGCTGCATCTGGGTCATGCCCAGCTCCTCGCGGCGCTCCTTCATCAGCTTCCCGTTCATCTACTCCTCCTTCTCCTTGTCGTCGTCCCACTCGGGTGCGCGCACGATGGTCTCGAAGTCCGTGGCCCAGCCGACGCCGCGCACGGTGAAGCGGATGCTGGCGCAGGCGTAGTGCGTCTTGCCGCCCAGCTCGAAGGGCTTGCACATGTCGGACTCCATGAGCTTCATGTCCAGCGTGTCGAAGCCCCACTTCGCGTTGATGCGCGAGGCGATGGAGTGGTGCGTCTCCTCCATGCAGCCGTTCTCGCCCAGCTCGAAGCTGAACATCTCCGGCACCGTGGCCTCGTAGCTCGGGCTGTACTTCTCGTCCATTGCTTCTCCTCTCGGTAGGTTGTGTTCGTGTAGTAGTACACGAACTTGTTGCATCTGTAAGATACAAAGAATCCGTGTACTAGTCAACTAATAATTTGCAATTTATAATCGAGGTTATGTAGTAGGTACACAGATAGGCGGTGAAAATCGCATGCTTTACGAGCTAAAAGCGATCAGGAAGCGCTCCAACCTCTCGCAAAAGGAAGCCGCCGAGCAGCTGGGTGTGAACCCCGGGACGTATAGAAACTGGGAACAGTGCAAGAACCAGCCGCAGAAAAGCTCCGAAGTAAAGCGCTTGGCCGACTTCTTCGGCGTAACCGTTTCGGAGCTATACGGGTATGACCTCGCCGCGCCAGGCGTCATTGCCGCCGCCATGGGGATACCGGACGAACCGGAGCCAAAACCTGTACGCGTGATAGACAAGCGCCTGGAGGCCATCGGGGACGCCTACGAGGCGATGAACGAGAACGGCCGGCACGTGCTGCACAGCGTGGCCACGTCGCTGGCGCGCGACCCGGCCAACGCCGGCGGGGAGTAGTTCGGCGGTATCCGATTGATATGTGAGGGGAGGCGCCCGGCCATGGCCACGGCGGCGATCTACGCCCGCTACAGCTCGGCGGGCCAGCGCGAGGAGTCCATCGAGGACCAGGTGAGGGTGTGCCGCGCGGCCATCGAGGCGGCCGGCGACGCCGTGGGGCACGTCTACGAGGACCGCGCCACGACCGGCACGACCACGGACCGCCGCGCCGGGTTCATGCGCATGGTGGCCGACGCCCAGAAGGGGCTGTTCTCGGCCGTGTACGTGTACAAGCTCGACCGCTTCGCGCGCAACCGCTACGACGCGGCCGTGTACCGCAGGCGCCTGAAGCAGGCCGGCGTGCGGCTCGTGAGCGCCACGGAGCGCACCGGGGACGGCCCGGACGGCATCCTGCTGGAGTCGATGCTGGAGGGGCTGGCGGAGTACTACAGCGCGAACCTCTCCGAGAACGTGCGGCGCGGGCTGGCGGGCAACGCCATGAAGTGCCGCCACAACGGCATCCGGGTGTTCGGCTACGACCACGGGCCGGACGGCCGCTACGTGGTCAACGAGGGCGAGGCGGCCGCCGTGCGCCGCGTGTTCGCCATGTACCAGCAGGGCGAGCCGTTCCGCGCCATCATCGAGGCGCTGCCGGCCGTGCGCTCGAAGGGCGGCGGCCCGCTCACGGTGCAGGCGGTCGGCAAGATGCTGCGCAACGACAAGTACTGCGGCGTCTACCGCTACGGGGACACGGTGGTGGAGGGCGGCATGCCAGCGATCATCCCGCGCGACGAGTTCGACGCCGTGCAGCGGCGCCTGGCGCTGCGCACGAGGAGAAGGAGGTCCACGGTGGACTACCTGCTGTCGGGGAAGCTGTTCGACTCGGAGGGCCACCGCTACCAGTCCAGCAGCGGCCACGGGAAGTCGGGCAGGAAGTACACGTACTACCGCTGCCCGGCGACGGGCCACCAGGTGCGCCGCGACGCGCTGGAGGCGGAGGTGGCCCGCATGGTGGCGGACGCCCTGGCCGCCGACGACGGCGCCGTGGAGGGCATCGTGGCCGACGTCATGGCCGAGCAGGAGGCGGCGCTGGCCGACGACCTCGCCGCCGTGCGCGCCATGGAGAAAAGGCTGGGGCAGAACGCCCGCGAGCAGTCGCGCATGGTTGACCTCGCCGCGAAGACCGGCGCCGTGGACGCCGTGGCCGAGAAGCTGAACGCGCTGTCCGACGAGCGGGCGGCGCTGGAGGCCGAGATCGCCGACGCGCGCGCCGGCATGGGGGCGCTCGACGCCGACCAGGTGGAGTTCTGGGTGCGGCGCGTCATGGGGCGCTCCGACCCGCTGGAGGCCGTGCG
>NZ_JBBNLM010000009.1:0-69928 GCF_040092475.1 Collinsella sp. CLA-ER-H10 | reverse complement strand
CCAACAGGCCCTCTCGGGGGCAGGGACGTTCGGCCGTGCGCGGGCGCCCGGTCGGCGGCCCGTTCTGGGCGCGCCTCAATCGTAGCCCGAGACGGTCCCGGGCTGACAATTTCGACTGTAATGGACGGAGGAAAACGGATCATTTCGTAGGCCCGTGGCCGCCTTGGAAACCGAATGATGGCACGAGCATCCATTCGGCTTCCAAGGCGGCCACGGACAGAACGGGGCGAACAGAAAAGAGCGACGGACGCCTACTCCCCCGCCACGCTTGCGCGCAGCTTGGCGGCGATGGGCTCCGAGGCCAGCAGGAATACGAGCATGACAACAGAACACACCAGGCACACGATCCAGGCGCTCGCAAAGGAGCCCGAGACGGCAAAGAGCACATAGACCTGCCAAAGCTCACCCACAAAGCTCATGCCCGCGAGCACCGCCGAGGTGGCGATAACGGTGAGCGAGCCCAATACGCGGCCACTCACCTTATCGGCAACATGGCCGATAACGAGCGAACCCACGACGCTCACCACGGTGGAGATAGCGTTGGAGATGTTGTACTGCGCAAGGGAAATGCCCAGGTCGCTGACGATCAGCGGCTGGAACAGGCTCATGCAGTTGACGAAAATCGTGTAGCACGTGGCCATGATCACAAAGCCGGAGGTCACCACGAGCCAGCCGGGGAAGAATTTGCGTTGCTGGGACATACCGCTCCTTTTAAAAAACGAATAGCCTGCGCCGGGCGCCGGTAGTGCCCAAGATTGCCTTGAAAGACAAGGGCATAGGCCTTACGGCCATGCCCGCAGGCTTGAAAGGCAAGGTTGGATGCTACCGGTGGTCGGCGATATAGCCCAAAGAGACGGCGGTATAAGCCGCAGCACCGAGCGGCAGCTCGGCATCGTTAAAACGTGCCTTGGGATGGTGCTGGGCAAAGTGTTCGTCCGTGTCGGTTACGGCCGCGCCCACGGTAAAGTACGCACTCGGAATCTCGCTCGAGATAAGCGCGAAGTCCTCACTCGCCATGGCATGGAAAAGCGGCAAGAAAGCCGACTTGGGCAGCACTGCGCCCACGTAGCCAAGCGACGCCTGGGTCATATCGCTGTCGAGTACAAGCGGCGGAACATCCGAAAGCGTCTCGATGGTCGCCGGCGTACGATATGTTGTGGCAACGCCGTTAACGACCTCCGCGATGCGGGTCTTGAGGTGCTCCATGAGCTCAACATCGAAGCCGCGCAGCGTTCCCTCGAGCACGCAGGTGTCGGGGATGACGTTGGCCGCCAAGCCGCCAGCAAACTTACCAACGGTAAGTGCGACTTCCTTGGCCGCCGGCACCTCGCGGGCGATAAGCTCCTGGAGCGCCAGGTGCACATGGACGCCGGCCGCGATGGGGTCGATGCAGATCTCGGGGCTCGAGCCATGGCCGCCCTTGCCCTGAAGCGTGATGCGAAAACCGTACACGCCCGAAAGCGCCGGGCTGCCGTAGAGCACCAGACCAAGCGGCGACTGGCTGTTGACATGCATGGCAAAGGCCGCCTGAGGGCGCGGGTTCTCGAGCAAACCGTCGGCGATGGCAGCGCGTGCTCCCTCAAAGGTCTCCTCGCCCGGCTGGAACAGCAACTTAACCGTAGCGTTGGCATCAACAAGCTCTGCCTCGCGCGCTTTGAGCATACGAGCCGCACCAAGCAGCGCCGTCGCGTGCATATCGTGACCGCAAGCGTGCATGCAGCCGTTGGTGGATGCAAAGGGCTCGCCGGATTCCTCGGCAACGGGCAGGGCGTCCATGTCGCCACGAAGCATAACGACCGTACCGGCCTGTTCGTCCGTGCAGACGCCATTGCCCTGGGCCGCGGTGGCACCGGCACCGACAAGGCCCACAACACAGGAACCATCGACGAGCGTGGCAAACGGGATGTCCATCTCGGCCAGGCGCGCTTGGATATACGCAGAGGTCTGCGGGAGGTCGTTACCAAGTTCGGGCGTCCGATGCAGATCGTGACGCCATGCGGCAAGCTCATCGGCAAAAGTTTGAGCCTCTTTGACCAGACTGTCGCCAATGGCGGCTTGCGCCGCCGCGGTGGCCTTGGGCGCTGGTTGCGGTTGAAGATCGGACAGTGCTGGTGCCATAGATGCCCTCCAGTAACGTTTTTGCAGCAAGCACTTTGATAGCGTAAAGTGCAAGGTACTACTTTAAGGGCGACGCATAAAAAATGCCGCCCCGGGAGGCGGCGCAACAAATTGTTTACAATTGCGGGCGCGGTTTTCGACGCAAAAAATCGAAATGCGTCTCGCTCAAGATAATCGAAAGAAAGATGAGCGCGAAGCCGGCGAGCAGGCGCGAGGTGAGCGCCTCCCCCATCAGCAGCACCGAGAACAGCACACCCGAAGGCGACTCCATCGAAAGGAGCAGCGAGCCCGTCGAGGCCGGGACATGCGCCAGGCCGACGTTTTGGATGAGCAGAGCCACACATGTGCAGCCCACCGAGAGAAACGCCATCACACTGATAAAGCTCGGCGTCCAAACGGACAGCGGCGCTTGGGTCTCGAATAGCAGCGACGAGATAAGGCTCAAGACACCATTGCCCACAAACATCCAAAACGTGATGACGTTGATGTCCATCTTGCGGCCGTACTTGGCGGTCACCGACATCTGGATGGCAAAGAAGACCGCGCCGCCCAGCGTAATGGCATCACCGATGTTGAACTCGACGCTATCGAGCGCCACCAGGCCAATGCCCGCCAGACAGAGCAATGCGGCACCCAAGTTGTAACGCGTGAGCTTTTCGCCGCTCAGGAAATAGCTCGCAAAGGGCACGAGGATGCAGTACGTACCCGTCAAAAACGCGTTCTTGCCCGCCGTGGTCTGAGCCAGACCGACCGTCTGCAGGGCGTAGGCGGCCCACATAAGTGTGCCCATGCCAAGTCCGACGATCAGGTTGCGGGCGTTGAGGTGCGCGATGATGCGCTTGTGGAAGATGGCGAACATAACCAGCGAAGCCGGAAGAAAACGAATATAGAGCAGTTCGAACACCGGAATGGTGTCGAGCGCATCTTTCATGGTGGTAAAGGAATAGCCCCAGATGACCGCCACCGATAGCAGCAAGACCTTCCAGAAGAACGGGGAACGCGCGCCGGCGCCGCGGGAGGTGCCGCCGGCGCCCAGGTCCTCCCGTGCGACAGGGCTATCGGGCATGTTTTCGATTTCGTTGGCAGCGTATTGGGCCATGGAACATCCTCACACTCAATCTTGGCGTGGTGTCCGCACGCGTATGGCTGCGTGCCGCCTCATGGTCAAATAAAAACGGGGCGCACCGGACCCCCGGCACGCCCCGCTACTGTAGCAACAACCGGCGTTGCATCGCAATCCAGCCCACTAAAGCGTTTTGTTCCGCCGTTCTACCGAACGGCGGACCGGCCGACGCTGCGCGAGCCGCATTCACGCCAATCTGACGTTCAATTTCAAGGGCGCGACCAGAAGGTCAGCGCCCTTTCATTTCACGTCACCTTGGCGCAAATGCGACTCGCTCGATGGCATTAGTGCTACATCAGCGTTAACGTTGCCGCACTAAATTAGCTTAGTTGATTCCAGCTTTTCGATGATCCAGTCGTTGGCTTTGATGACCGGACGGCGGAAGACGACGCCCAGGGCCAGCGACGGAATCAGATAGCTCGCCAGAATGCCCAGCTCAACCCAGTACTCCATATGGTAGGCGCCAGCCATGGCGGCATGCATGGCGTTAATGCCATGGGTAAACGGCAGGAACGGATAGATCGCCTGGAACACAGGGCCGGTCATCTCGATGGGGAACGTACCGCCCGAACCGCCGACCTGCATGACCAGCAGCACAACGGCCAAAGCCTTGCCGATATCGCCAAACGACACCGTAAGCGTGTAGACGATATTGGAGAACACGAGACTCGCGACCCAGCCCGCCAGCACAAACTGCAGCGGGTTGTCGCACTGGATGCCAAAGAACAGGATGTCGCCCGCGCACACGAGCGTTGCCTGCAGCAGAGCCAAACCGCCAAAGAACAAGTAACGACCCAGGTAGATCTCGTGTAGGCGTACGGGGATGAGCTCGTTGATAAGCTCATCGTCAACCGACACCTTCATCATGGCCGCCAGCACGATCGAGCCGACCCAGAGCGACAGAATCGTGTAGAACGGCGCCATGGCCGAGCCGTAGTTGCGGATCGGATAGACCGGTTTGCGATCGAGCGCGACGGGACCGGAAAGCGACACGGCCAAACCCTCGGGATCGTTGCCAATCATCGTCTTGATCGTGGCAAGGTCGTCCGACATCAGGGCGCCATCGAGCTCATCCTTAAACGCACTGATCTTATCGGACGCTTCACCTAGCTGATCGGAAGCCTTGTTGACCAGCTTGGCGGCCTTGGAGAGGCCCTTCGCCAACGAGCCGGATGCGTCGGTCAGGCCGCCTACGGCGCTATCCAGGTCGCCCGAGATGCCATCAAGCGAGTCCAAAATGCCCGAAACCGTCTTCTTGAGCTCCTTGGCCTTAACCGAGAACGTGGAATCGTAATCGGATTTGGCACCCGCGATGCCGGCCTTGGCATCGGCGATGGCCTGATCGACCTCGGCACGCGAGTTGTTGACCTCGGCCATGCTATCGGAGAGAGACTTCGCGGTGGCCGCCAGATCCTTGGCATTGTTGCGGTACTCAACGGCGATTCTGCCCAGCGACGTCGCGGCGGACTTGAGGCCGTCCTTCAAATTCTCATCGCTCACCTGGTCGGCAAGGCTGCGGAGCTGATCGGCCACTGTATCGATATCCTTGGCGCGCGCATTGAGGGCCGCAGCGGCATCGTTGAGTTGGGACACCGTAAGGTAGACATGCTGGTTTGCGGTGTCGAACGCCTTCGCGAACTCGGCAGACACATTGTCGAACGAACCCGCACTTCCATCGATTGCGGCATCGATGGCATCGTTTGCCGCCTTAAGCGCTTCTTTGGAATCATCGATGCCGCTTTTGGCATGTTCCATGAGCTGCTTTGTCGACTCATCGACCGTACCCGTCTGCTGGAGCATACCGCTCGCCGACGTCAGCGAATCGGACGTGGAGCTCAAAATGCCCGCAAGCGACGTTGCGCTGGCCTGAACGTCCTGCAGGTCCTGGACCGAATCGCCGAGCGTCGAGGACAGGTTGGCGATAAAGTTGCTGACCTGGTCGGTGCTCATGTAATCGAGCAGGCTGGACACCGTCTTAAGACCGATGCTCGTAATGGTCTCGGTAAAAGTTTCGTTAACCTGGCTCTGAACGGCACTCGAACCCTTCTCGGTCACGATCTGCGCGATGGCGTTGGCCTTCTGGTTCTCGTAAAACTCGATATCGGCGTGTTTCACGTCGGTCGAGAAAAGCGTCATCATGTCAGCGCTAAACGTTTTGGGGATAACGACGGCAGCATAGTACGCGCCCGACTTAACGCCCTCGATAGCCTTTTCGCGATTGTTGAGCACAACCCAATCGAAGCTCTCGTTGCCGCGTAGGGTGGCGGTCACGTTTTCGCCCACGTTAACCTCGACGGGGATCAAATCGCTCTCGTAGCCCTCATCGGTGTTGACCACGGCGATCTTAAGATTGCCGGTGTTGCCGTACGGATCCCAGCTGCCGGCGATGTTAAACCACGCGTACAGACACGGTACGATAATGAGGCCCATCACGACAACCAAGCCGATCACGGAGCGAGACACGTTTTGGACATCGCGCTTAAACAGATGCAGGATGTTCTTCATTTATGCCTCACCTCCTTTGGAGTGCTTGCCAAGCGCGGTGGTATCTCCATCATTTGTGGCTGTGCTGTCGCTGCCCTGAGATTTATGGTGCGAGCCGATATGCGGCAAGCGGCCCGTGGACTGATCGCCGCCCTTGGCACCACGCTCGCTGGCGTTGAGGCCAAACATGTGGCGGGCGGCAGGAATGGCGGCCGTGTGTTCGCGCATCTCGCGACGCAGGTCCTCATCCGAAAGCGCCGAGATGCGCATCTGGGTATTGAGGCTCGCGCGGATATATTCGATATTGATAAGCCAGCCGCAGATGGCAATAACCGAGATGATCCAAATGACAAGCAGGATGATCTTGCCGTTATTGTCGATATCGAGAACCGTCGACAGGACAAAGAGCAGGACCTGAACGCCCACCACGGCGGCAAAACCGCCCTTGATGTAGTACGGGTAGCGATGTTCAAAGGCGACCGCATGATCGAGCAGTTCGCGACGGTACGAATCGGAATCGAGCATGACACGCATGGCCGTGCGCAGCGAGTAGCGCTGGCGCGGCAGGTCGTTGGACTCGCAAATCATCATACCGGTCGTGGAAAGCTGTTTATCAAAGAGCAGGTTAAGGTTGAGCAGCAGCGGACGCAGCTGCAGACCGATAAAGAGCGCCACGATCAAGAACACGCCCAGAATGCACAGGTTAAACAGGTAGTTGAACGAATACATGCCGCCGACCGTCTCGCGCAGCAGATTGATGCCGTAGGTAAAGGGCAGCAGCGGGTGCAGCCACTGGAAGAAGCCTGGCATCATCTCGATGGGGTACATGCCCGACGAACCCGGGATCTGCACGATAACCAGAATGACGCCGATAGCCTTGCCGATATGCTTAAACGTGGTGGACAGCGCATAGATGATATTGACGTAGGTGAACGAGATGGCGATGCCGCCCAGCACGAACAGCAGCGGGCTGACGCACTGCACGCCGATCACCAGATCGCCTACCGTAACGATGATGGCCTGCAACGCGCCCAGGATCACCAGGAGCAACCAGCGGCCAAAGTAGCCCTGACGCGCGGTAAAGCTGCCGATGCCTTCGCGGTCGACCTCGAGCTTGTAGATAGCGATAAGCACGTAGCCGCCCACCCACAGCGCCAGATTGGTATAGAACGGGGCAATGCCCGAACCAAAGCTCTTGACCGGGTAAATTGACTTTGAGGTCAGCTCGACCGGAGATGCCATGAAGTCTGCAACATCATCGACGTCGACGCCCATCAGGCCGGCCAGCTCGCCCATGGACTCGGAGGTCTGTAGCGCCGCGATGTCGTTGGCGGCGGTTGCGAGCTTGTCCTGGACCTTGGCAAGCGAGGCATCGGTCTGGGACAGCGTGGTCTTGGCCTGACCGAGCGTGGCGTTGAGTTGCGAAAGTGTACCGCGCGCACTTGCAATAGTAGGCGTGAGGCCAGACACGATTCCCGTCAGATCACCCGAGACGGCGGCAAACGAATCAAGTGCGCTCGAGACCTTCGGCAGCGCGTTTTGACCCAAGTCCGTCTGAGCCTGGCCAAGGTTGGTCGCACCGGTCTGAATTGCATTATTGATAGCGTCGCTGGCACCCGAGACAGCCGCAGCGTCATTCGCCATGGCGCTCGACTGCGCAGACAGACCGTCCTTGATGCTCTGAAGCTTTTCATTCTGCTCGCGGAGCAAATCGATGATCGATACAATGCGCGCGTCAATTTCCTTGGAACCTGTCGACGTGTCATTGACGAGAATTTCCAAGTGCCCGATAACGGCCTTATTGTGGTCGATCGTCGCTTGGAGAGACTCAAGCGAGTTGTCGATACGGGTAGTCGTAGATGTGACCGTGCCCGTCAGCTTGCCGATGGCAGCGTTCGCAGAGGCCGACGTCTTGGTAAGCGCAAGGCTGCCTTCCGAGAGCGCCTTGGAGAGCGAGGTGATGGAGTTGCCCGCCGTGGTGCGAGCTTCGCCCAGCAGGTCGTTACCCTGAGAGATCGCCTGCGTCAGTGACGGCGCCTGACCCTGCAGGCCGGCAAGTGCCGCATCGGCCGAGGCGATAGCGCCACTCGTCTTATCGATGGCGGCATTCATATCGCCAATCGAATCGCGCACCTCGCCCAAGGTGTCGGACGCCTCGGACACCGAACTTGCCAGCGAGTCCTGAGTCTGGGTTGCCTTGTCCTTTAAATCGACACCGGCATCCTTGGCGATACCGGCAACAGTCTTGCCTACCGTAGAGACAAATTCCGAGTTGATCTGCTCCTCGATGGTGTTTGCACCGGTATCGGTAACCTTGGGCGCAATAGCGCTCTTCTTCTCATTGACGTAGTACGTAAGCTTGGGCTGATGGTAGTTGCCGTCGAGCATCGAAACCAGGTTATCCGAGAAGTTCTTGGGGACTACGATGGCCGCATAGTACTCACCGCTCTCGACGCCCTCTTTGGCATCGGCCGCAGAATCGACGAAGGTCCAGCCCAGCTGATCGTTCTCCTTGAGCTGATCGACGACCTGATCGCCCGCGTTGAGCTCGCCCACCAGGTCGTTTTGGGTGCCCCGATCGTTGTTGGCGATGGCAATCTTGATGCCCTGGGTGTTTCCGTACGGATCCCAGTTGGCCACGATGTTGTACCAGGCATACAGCGAGGGAATAACGCACACGCCAAGGGTAACCACCAAGGCGACGGGGTTCACAAGCAGTCGCTTAATGTCGCGCTTGAATATCGCAAAGGAGACCTTTGCGTTGGATAGTTTGCTGCCGAGGCTCACGCTATGACCATCCATCCTGTCGTTGAATCGAATCGTACTATCGACAACCATTGTAGTAGGCGCTTTAACGTCTCAAAGCACAATGGTGTTGAGTTTTGCGGGTAGCAATATACTACGAAGATGAGTTAACGTACAGATGTACAGTATCCTAAATTTCAGCAGGTCACAAAACCACAACCCGCACAAATTAGCAATTCAAATAGTCATCGGGGACGTTCTTAAATGACTAGTCAAACAAGAACGTCCCCAATGACTACTTAGGACCACGGCAACGTCGATGTTTTGGCAATGCCAGCGAGCGGGCGCCAGAGCGAACAAATTGGCATGAAAAGAGGACGGCATAGACCTTCTGGTCATGCCGTCCTCTTTGAATGACAAGTTGTCGCTCTGGCGCCCGCGCAGCGTCGACTGGTCCGCCGTTCGTTAGAACGGCGGAACTGAGGGCAGCGTCGAGCCGTTACGCGGTTTGGTAAAACCGCGTAACTACCTAACTACATCAAGTTGCAAACAGCCGCCGCGAAGGCAACGGGGTCCTCGGGCAGAATGCCCTCGACCAGCAGGGCCTGGTCATAGAGCAAACCGGAGTACTGCTTGATCTTGTCGGCGTCGCCCGCCTTCTGAGCGGCGACGAGCTTGGAAAAGACCGGGTGCTTGGCGTTGAGCTCGAGCACGCGCTGGCTCTTGGGCATACCGTCGGGCGCGCCCTCGGGACCCTTCTGGAGCACCTTCTCCATCTCGAGCGAAAGCGGGCCCTCGGTGGTGATGCACGCGGGAGCATCGGTCAGGCGCGCAGAGACGGCAACCTTCTCGACCTTGTCGCCGAGTGCCTCCTTCATGGCGTTAAAGAGGTCCTCGTTCTCCTTGGTGGCGTCCTCGGCCTCCTTTTTCTCGTCCTCGGTCGCCAGGTCAAGATCACCGGTTGCGACGTTCTTGAGCTCCAGGTGACGATCCTCAACCTCGGGCTCGGCACCATCGGCCACGGCCTTCTCGGCAGCCTCGCGGGCGGCATCGTCCTCGTAGATCTTGGGCATATCGGCGGCAACGTACTCACGCATAGCCTGGAACGTGAACTCATCCACATCCTGCGTCAGCAGCAGCACGTCATAGCCGCGGTCGAGCACGCCCTTTACCACGGGCATCTTGGCCAAGCGCTCACGCGAGTCGCCGGCGGCGTAGTAGATGGCCTTCTGATCCTCAGGCATGCCCTTGGCATACTCGGCCAGGGTAATCATCTTCTGTTCCTTGGCAGACCAGAACAGCAACAGGTCGGCGAGCTCATCGGCCTTCATGCCATAGCTCGAGTAGATGCCGTACTTAAGACCGCGGCCAAAGTTCTCAAAGAACTTCTCGTAGGCCTCGCGGTCGTTGTCACGCATATCCTCAAGGTCGGCGGTAATCTTCTTTTCCACACGCTTGGCGATGGCCTTGAGCTGACGGTTCTGCTGCAGCGTCTCGCGCGAGATGTTGAGCGACACGTCGGCGGAATCCACGACGCCGCGGACAAAGTTGTAGTAGTCGGGCAGCAGGTCGTCGCACTTCTCCATGATCAGGACGTTGGAGCTGTAGAGCGCCAGACCCTTCTCGTAGTCCTTGCTGTACAGATCGAACGGCGCGCGTCCCGGCACAAACAGCAGGGCGTCATACTCGAGCGTGCCCTCGGCGTGGAAGCTGATGGTGCGCGCAGGATCGTCAAAGTCGTGGAACGTGGACTTGTAGAACTCGTCGTAGTCCTTCTGCTCGACATCGGAGCTGCGCTTCTTCCAGATCGGTGTCATGGAATTGACGGTCTCGAGCTCCTGGTAGTCCTCGTACTCGGGCTTGTAATCGTCGCCGGCGTCCTCGGGCTTGGGTTTCTGGCGGCTCTTGGACACCATCATCTGGATCGGGTAGCGTACATAGTTACTGTACTGCTGAATCAGGCTCTTGAGACCCCACTCGGTCAGGAAGCGATCGTAGGTCTCGGCCTCGCCGTCGGCATCGAGCTTCTCGTTCTCGCGCAGCGTCAGGATGACATCGGTACCGTGCTCGGCGCGCTCGCCGTCCTCGATGGTGTAGCCCTCAAGACCGTCGGATTCCCACACATGGGCGACATCCTCGCCATAGGCGCGGCTGACGACCTTCACATGGCTGGCGACCATAAAAGCCGAGTAGAAGCCCACGCCAAACTGACCGATGATGTCGACATCGGAGCCCTGCTGCTCGGCGTTCTCGGTCTTAAACTCCTCGGAGCCGGAATGGGCGATGGTGCCCAGATTGCGCTCCAGCTCCTCGGCGGTCATGCCAATGCCGTTATCCGAGATGGTAATGGTGCGGGCGTCTTTATCAAAGGAGACGCGAATGGCCAGGTCGCCCTGGTCGATCTTGACGCTCGGGTCCTGCAGGCTCTTAAAGTTGAGCTTGTCGACGGCGTCGCTCGCGTTAGAGATAAGCTCGCGCAGGAAGATTTCCTTATTGGTGTAGATGGAGTTGATCATGAGGTCGAGCAGTTTTTTGCTCTCGGTCTTAAATTGACGCATGTGCAGTCCTTTCGCGCTACCCCTGTCCGCAAAAACGGCCCGGTCGCCCGAGCCGCATCGCAGACCTGCTATGTTCAGACTTAGATTTTATAACCCATTAACGCGCATATATACATACGGAATCGAAAAACTGTATGTCCGAGCGCTCCAATGCGTCAATTGCCAAGGAGTGTCCCCAACTGCCGGCAGAAAAGGAACGTCCCTATCTGCCATCTACGCGCTTGGCCATCCAGACATGGGGTTGGCCCTCGTCTTCGTAATCTACCGGGGCAATTTGCGTGTAGCCCGCCTTTGCATAGAGCGGCAGCACGTATTCCTGCGCATGCAGCTTAATAAGCTTAGCGCCGGCATCGCGTGCACACGAAGCACTGGTCTCGACGATCGCACTCGCCAGTCCGCGACGACGCCTAGCCGGCAGCACGGCGACGCGCCCCATAATGTAGGTCTCCCCCGCCGCAACGTCTTCGTCCATGTCGCATGCCGGCAACACCGGGGCCCCTGCGTCAGCCACGCGTTCAAGCTCTTCGGGAAACACGCGCGAGCAACCGGCAAGCTCGCCGTCTACATAGAGCGTCACATGAATGCAGTTCTGATCCTCGTCGATAGCGTCGAACTCATTCTCGTAGCCCTGCTCGTCCATAAAAACGACGCGGCGCACCAACGCCGCGTCATCAAAGCATCCCGTCTTAAGTTGGATATCCATGGCTGCCCTTTCATTCAATACGAACGTTAGGGACAGATATTAGCGAAAATGAGCTCCGCGCACGCTAAACTTCGCGCGAGCCTTCGCCAGGCAGTCGTAATGACCCACGTTATGGGCATCGCTCGCGATGAAGCTGTACAGGTTCTGATCGAACAGACGCTGTGCCGGCTTTTTCTCGCGACCAAAGCGACCGCCGGCAATAAAGTCCGCCGAAGCCTGCAGCTTGCAGCCCATATCGACCAGGCGCTCCGCCACGCTTACATCCTTTTGAACCGCACGATAGCGCTCAGGATGAGCGATGATAACCTGGTAGCCACGGCACTGCAAATCGTAAATCGTGTTCTCGTACTCTCTAAACGCATACGCATCGGCATGCGTCGAAAGCTCGAGCAGAAACTCATTGGTTCCGTCGAAATGCAAGTGCTCCGCAGCATCGATACCAAGCTCAACGAGCTTTCGATGGTTGACCTCGAAGCCCATCTGGAGCGGAAAACCGTCAGCGTTATCACGAAGCAGCTCAAAGGCATCCCACATCTTGTCGTAATCAAAATAGGGATCACGGCAGTGAGGAGTGCAAACGATTCTGGTTACACCGGCCCGCTTGGCAGCCTCGAGCATCGCCAAGCTCTCATCGAGATCGGCGGCGCCGTCGTCTACACCCGGCAAGATATGGCAATGAATGTCACGCATAGGTCAGCCTTAATCAACTAAACGTTTGCTCGGTTGGTGAAGATGCCCTTTTTGGAAGTCCCCTGATCGTCGGAGCCCTTCTTAACCTTCTTACCGTCCTTGGTGTAGTAGGAGTAGTAGTACTCGCTGGTCTCGGTCTCGCAGTAGTTCATGACGGTACCGATAAGCTTGACCTTCTCGGACTTCTTAAGCTGGCCGATAGCGTTGAGTGCCTCCTCGCGCTTGGTGAAATCCTCACGCACGACAAAAAGCGCACCGTCGGTCAGACTTGCGATCTCGGCAGCATCGATGAAGGTGCCGACCGGGGGAGCATCAAAGATGACGTACTGGAACTTGGCGGACAGTGCCTTTACCAGCTTGGCAAAGCGGTGAGAGACGATGATGTCGGCAGGATTGGGAATATGCGGCTCGGCATCGAGGAAGTAGAAGTTCTTCTGACCCGTCTCGACAATCGCCTGGTCAATAGAAACCTGCTCGGAAAGGACTGCATAGAGTCCGCCGCGGGAGCGGACGCCGAGCATATCGGCAAGGGACCTGCGACGCATATCAGCCTCGACCAGCAGGACGCTCTTGCCGCTGGTGGCGATAGCCTGGGCAAGGTTGATGGAAACCGTAGACTTGCCCTCGTTGGGAATCGAGGACGTAACGGTGATGGTGCGAATGGGGTCGTCCACGCTCGCAAAGCGGATGTTGGCCAGAAGGGTCTTGGCGGCATTCTGTACAACGAGCTTATCGGTGTTCTTTGCCTTAGCCATGCCTATTTACCACCTTTCATAGCCGGAATTCGGCCAACAACGGGAATGCCCAGGAGCTCTTCTGCCTCTTCGGCACCGCGGATGCGGGTGTTGAGCATGTCTGCCAAAACGACATAGGCAACTGCGATAAAGATGCCCGCGAGGAACGCGACAGCAACGTACAGCATACGCTTGGGGCCGCTGGGGGCTTCGGGGGTCTTAGCCTCGTCGATAACGTTGATGCTCTGGGCAGCGCCGACGTTCTGAGCGACCGTACTCACCGAGCTAGCTATGGCCTTTGCGACCTCAGCCGTCTCCTTGGCATCGGTGCCGGTAACCGAAAGCGTAATGACACGCGTGGTGGTCTCGGAGGAAACAGACACCTTGTAGTCATCCAGATCGGTGAGGCCCAGTTCCTTGGCGGCGCCGCTCTTAACGCTATCGCTATCCAACAGCGTGGCGATATCGTTGGAAAGCATCTGGCTCGCCGAGAGATCGTTGTAGCTCATCTGACCGCTATCGTCGGTTTTGGCGAGAATGTACATGCTCGTCGTCGCGGTATAGGTGTTGTCCATCGCAACGAAGGACACGATGCCCATGGCGATCGCGCAGACCACCGGAAGGGTGATGACCAGCTTAAGGTGCTTTTTGAGCAGCTGGAACAGTTCGAGAAGGGTCATGCAGCTTGCCTTTCATTTCCCCAGTTCGGATTGACAAAACTGTCCGTATGTTATCGCATCTTTTTACCGAGACCAAACTCTATACATAAGAAACAGGCTCTCCTGTAAAAATGTCGGAAGCAATCGTAAAATTGCACAACAACGCCGCACCCGAAAGTCAAATGCGGCGTCTACATCAATATCTATGTTGTATCGCTATGCGAATGGCTCGTCCTGCCGTATGGGAAACGTCACCGTAATGGTGGTTCCCACGCCCAACTCGCTCGACAGATCGAGCGTGGCGTGATGATACAGGGCCGCATGCTTGACAATTGCAAGCCCCAGACCGGTTCCGCCGCGCGCCTTGGACCTACTCTTGTCCACGCGATAGAACCGCTCAAATACCTTGCCCTGTTCTTCAGGCGCGATACCGATTCCCGTGTCGGCGACCGCAAGGAACGGATGGCCTTCGTCGTTGGTGCCGCACTGCAGCGTAACCGCACCGCCGGGTCGATTGTAGCGGATGGCGTTGCTCGCCAGATTATAGATGAGCTCGTCAATCAAGCGCGACACGCCTTCGATGACCACAGGCTTGGTCTCATGACTTATCGTCACATTCGCCTGACGGGCGACCTGTTCAAGACGCTGCTCAACCGCGTAGATGGCACGCGAGAGCTCAATAGGCTCCGTGGAACCAATGGGCACCGCCTCGCCCTCAGTTGCACGCTCGGCCTCGTCCAAGTTAGACAGCGTAAGGATATCGTTGACAAGCGCTGCCAAGCGGCCCGCCTCACGATAGATGCGACCGCCAAAGTTGCGCAGGTCGCCCTCGCCCTCGACCATGCCGTTTGCGATGAGCTCGGCATAGCCCGAAATCGCCGTAAGCGGCGTCTTGAGCTCATGGGTGATATTCGCCGTGAACTCGCGGCGCATACGGTCGTTGTCCGCCAGCACCGCCATTTGGCGCTTGAGCTCCTGGCGCTGCGACTCAATACGCTCAAGCATGGGGACCATCTCGGCATAGGCGTGCTCATAGCTACGGCGTGGGTGGTCCAAATCCACCTCTTGCAACGGCGCGATGATGGCACGGGACTCGCGGCGCGCCATAAAAAACGAGAGTACCGCACCCGCTGCTGCGATAAGCAGCATCGGCGCCACCATCGACAGCAAAATCGCCGCAACGCCAGGCTGGGCCTGCGCCAAGCGGACAACCTGGCCGTTATCAAGGGCGACGGCGCGATACAGCATAATCTCGTCGAGCGTAGAGCTTGCGCGCTCCGCGGAACCCGAACCACTCTCAAAGGCCTCGATGACCTCGGGGCGATCGCCATGGTTGGGCAGTGTGGAAGGCGACGCCTCGTTGTCGTAGGCAACCGATCCATCCTTGTTAATCAGCGTGATGCGCAAGTCCTCTCGATCGAGGCTACGCAAGAACGGGATGGGCTCCTGCTGCTCGTCGAGGGCGGCAGCAATGAGCTCGGTTTCTTGCGCCAGGTTGGCACTCGTGGCATCCGCCAAGGTGTTTTGCACAAAGAACGCACCCAGCACCGTAAACGCCACGATAACCGCCATGGCGCAGACAAAGATCGTCACAAAAACGCGGTGCGACAGCGTATGTTTTCCCTGGGGGGCGAAGACCACGGGTTACTCCTCCGATGCGGTGGCCGCGGTGTCGTCACCTTCGGCACCATCACCGGCAGAAGGCTCGGCCAAGCGGTAGCCCACGCCGCGCACGGTCTCGATGGCGCTGGCATGCTCGCCCAGTTTTTGGCGAAGCGTCTGCACGTGCACGTCAACGGTGCGCGAACCGCCGTCGAAGTCCCAGCCCCACACGCTCTGCAGCAACGACTCGCGGGTAAAGACCACGCCGGGCTTGCGCATGAGGTACTCGAGCAGGTCGAACTCGCGCAGGGTGAGCTTAAGCGACTCGCCGGCAACAGTCACCTCACGATGGCTGGGCGAGAGCACAATGTCGCCCACGCTGAGCACATCGCTTGCCTGTTTGACCATGCCGCCGCGACGCAGCAGTGCGCGGCAGCGGCTGGCGAGCTCCATGAGCGAAAACGGCTTAGTCAGGTAATCGTCGGCACCGCCATCGAGCGCCATCACCTTGTCGAGCTCGGTATCCTTGGCGGTAAGCATCATGATGGGCACCGTCGCCGTCAGGCGATCGGCACGCAGTCGACGCATAATCGCCAAGCCATCGGTATCGGGCAGCATGATGTCGAGCAGGACGGCATCGGGTACCCGTCGCGCCACAGCAGCCTTAAACTCACCGTCGCACGAAAAGCCCTCGGCCTCAATCCCCTGCTTGCGCAGCGCATAGACCGTCAAATCCCTGATGTTGTCATCGTCCTCGACGTAATAGATCATGTTGAACCCCTTTGCGGCCGGCATGACCGCATCTTAACCCTAAAGGTACCTTTACTAGATGGTATCAGCCAAAACGCCCCGTCAAATAATCCGCCGTGCGCGGATCGGTCGGATTCTTGAAGAGTTGCGCGGTGGGCGCGTGCTCCACCAGCTCACCCAGCAAAAAGAATGCGACCGAATCGGAGATACGCGCCGCCTGCTGCATATTGTGCGTAACGACCACGAGCGTGCAGGTCTCTTTGAGCTCGCAGGCCAGCTGCTCCACCACCAGCGTCGACACAGGGTCGAGTGCCGAGGTCGGCTCGTCCATCAGCAGAATGTCGGGCTGCACGGCAAGCGCGCGGGCGATGCACAGGCGCTGCTGCTGTCCACCCGAAAGACCCAGGCCCGACTCTTTGAGCTTGTCCTTGACCTCGTCCCACAGGGCAGCGCGACGCAGGGAGTCCTCGACCAGCTCATCGAGCACGACGCGGTCACGCACTCCCATGCCGCGAGGACCGTACGCGACGTTGTCGTAGATGCTCATGGGAAACGGGTTGGGGCGCTGAAACACCATGCCCACGCGCTGGCGAAGGCGGCAGATGTCGTAATCGCCCAGGATATCTTGACCATCGAGCGCAATCTTGCCCTCGATGCGGCAATCCTTGATGCCGTCGTTCATGCGGTTAAAGCAGCGCAGCAACGTGGACTTTCCGCAGCCCGAAGGCCCGATGAACGAGGTGATCTGCTTGTCGCGGATCTTGATATTCACGTCCTTGAGCGCATGATGGTCGCCATAGAACAGGTCGAGGCCCTCGACGTCGATGCGCGTCGGCGAGGCGGCAAGATCCTCTGCCGTGGGGCGAGTCGCATCCCCAACCTCGCGCTCGTGCGCGGCCTCGGCCTGCGCTTTCATGAGTTCTTCAAGCTCCGTGGGCTCCACAGCCGCAGCAGCCGTCATACCGCATACCTCCACATCGATATCAATTCAGCAGTATCGATAGTAGAAATCGCGGCTCATATGTACGTGAGCGCATTGTCAAGTGTTTGTAAGGGCACGCTGGCTATGCGGCGGGCAGCTCGATGGTGAATATCGTGTGTTCGGGCGTCGATTCACATGCAACGGTACCGCCGTGTGCCGCGATGATCTCCTTGGCAATAGCAAGGCCCAGACCGGCACCACCGCGATTGGTCGCACGCGCCGCATCCAGGCGATAGAACTTCTCAAAGATCACCTTGAGCTTAGCCGCAGGGATAGGATCGCCCTGATTGATAAAGCGCACGCGCACGCCGCCATCGTCTTGGCGCCCGGCCTCAATCGTGATAGTCGAGCCCTCATAGCTATAGGCGACGGCGTTTTTCATGATGTTGTTGAACACGCGGGCCATCTTGTCGCCATCCACGAGCACCGTCAGGTCCTCGCGAATATCAACTTGGGCTTCCTTATGCTGCTCGTTGAGGATGGGATAGAACTCGTCAGCCACCTGAGCCAGCAGCAACCCCAGATCAACATAGCCGCGCGTGAGCACGATATCGTGGAAGTCAAAGCGCGTGATATCGAAGAACTCTTCGATGAGCGCATCGAGCCGGTGCGCCTTGTCGAGCGCCACGCCCGTAAAGTGCGCACGTTGCTCAACCGGCAGCTCAGGAGCCTCTTGCAGCAGCGAAAGATAGCCCACCACACTGGCAAGCGGGGTGCGTAGGTCATGTGCCAAGTACGTGACCAGATCGTCCTTGCGATGCGACTCGTCACGCAGAGCTTGCTGCACCTTGCGCTCACGGTCACGCACGCGGTTAAGGGCGCCCTCGACCTCCAAGAAGTCGCCGTCGATGTTGTCCCAGGTGTCGGGGTGATCGATCAGGCGATCTTGAATACGAACAGCCAGCACACAATCGGCATGCTGCTCGCCCTGCTCGTAGCCCTGGTAGTACAGGGCGCGGCCGCACAAGAACAGCACGCACACGGCAAGCGCCAGCACAAAGCCAAGCATGTTGAATACAAAGCCGACATCAAACAGCACCGGCCCTTCGATGCCGCCGAGCGCCATGGCGCCAATCGCCAACGTCATGGCCCACGCGGCGCCGCCAATCACCACGCAGCGGCACACAATCTCAAATCGATCGATCAGCAAAAAGCCAACAAGCAGCACCGCCAAGATTCCGACGATGTTGTCGATGCCAATCAGCAGCAGGCTCAGCAAAAAGAGCAGCACCGTTGCAAGCGCGCGGTTGTCGACGACCGACCTCACGTATTCAAAGAGCCGATCGGGCACCTCGAACGCTTGCCTATCGTCTTTTGTCATATCAAGATCCTCACAAGCGAAAAGCGTTATTCGATGATGTAGCCGACGCCCCAGACGTTTTTGATAAAGCGTGGCTTTTGTGCGTCGTCACCGATCTTTTCGCGCAAGTGGCGAATATGCACCATCACCGTATTGTTGGAGCCGGACATAAAGTCCTCGTTCCATACCGCGCGGAACAGGTCCTCCACGGCCACCACGCTGCCGCGATGCTCGACCAGATACAGCAAGATTGAATACTCGGTGGGTGTGAGGCGTACCGGTGAACCGTCCACCGTTACGGAACGAGCATCGCGGTTGATCTCCAAGCCGTCGAGCTGAATGGTCGGCGACTCGGCCGCCTGCGCACGGCTACCGTAGCTGGTGTAGCGGCGAA
This sequence comes from Collinsella sp. CLA-ER-H10, assembly GCF_040092475.1. Lineage (NCBI taxonomy): Bacteria > Bacillati > Actinomycetota > Coriobacteriia > Coriobacteriales > Coriobacteriaceae > Collinsella > Collinsella sp. CLA-ER-H10. The sequence continues at coordinate 51,086 of NZ_JBBNLM010000009.1, read as the reverse complement.
GCTGAGCGTGCACACGCGCGATGAGCTCCAGCGGGCGGAACGGCTTAACCACGTAATCGTCCGCACCAAGCGAAAGGCCCTCGATCTTGTCTTGCTGGGCATCGCGCGCCGTCAGCATGATCACAGGATAGGTATGGCTGGAACGGATCGTACGCAGCAGCACAAATCCATCGATATCGGGCAGCATGACATCCAGCAGCGCCAAATCGAACTCCTGCTCCAAGATTGCCTTGGCAGCATCGGCCCCGCTATAGGCAATCTGGACATCAAAGCCCTCTTTTGTAAGGTAGATACCAACCAAGTCGGCGATGGCCTTCTCGTCATCAACTACCAGTATGCGCTCGTTCATGCGTGCTCCTCTCGCGCTCCATTATGCCCGAGGCGACGCACGCCACACACAACAAGCGTGGGTGATTAAGTCGGCCTTAAGCACCCTTGTGCCCGTTCGGGAGCGGATGTGGGCCACGCACGCACGCGATGATCGCCGACGACGACAAACGATATACTCTAGTTCCAGAAGAGACCATCCCGTCGAAAGCGAAACCTGTGAAGACCCTCACCTCTTTTGCAAAGCGCTCAGCCCAGCTTGCCGCCGGCTTTGTCTGCGCTATCGCCCTTGCCGCTGGCGTGCCCACCGTCGCTGGCGCCCAAGTGCTCACGACCGACAATGTTTGCGGCAAAACCGCCGATGCGCGCGGCATCTCGGCCGAAAACCTGCCCGATATCGATGCGACCAATGCCCTCGTCATGGGCAAAGACGGTACCGTCTACTATGCCCGCGGCGCCGATGAGCAGGTCAAGATTGCCTCGATCACCAAGGTCATGACCGCAATCCTAACCGTCGAGAATTGCAAGATGGACGAGAAGGTCACGGTGAGCAACGCCGCAGCCACCGTGGGTAATTCGACCGCCGGCTTGCTCGAAGGCGACGAGCTTACCGTGGAGCAGGCACTGCGCGGCCTGATGATTCCCTCGGGCAACGACGCCGCCATCGTGCTCGCCGAATATGTGGGCAAGAAAATCGACCCTAAGACCAAAGACGCCGAGGCCACATTTGTGAAGGCCATGAACGAGCGCGCTAAGAAGCTCGGCTGCACCGGTACGCTTTTTGAAAACCCGCATGGTCTGGACTTTGATGGGTGGGCTGGCGATATGCACTCAACCGCACACGACGTAGCGCTGATGATGCAGGAGGCCATGAAAAACGACACGATCCGCGAGGTCGTAGCGAGCGAGGATTCCTGGATCGAGGTCACGGGCGCCGACGGCACCGACCATTCGCATTCCATGGACACGCATAACTATTTGCTGGGCCAAGATGGCAACATCGGCGGCAAGACCGGCACCACCGACGATGCAGGCTATTGTTTTACGGGTGCCTACAACCGCGATGGCGACGAGATCTACACCGTTATTTTGAACTCCACCACCACCGACCAGCGCTTTACCGATACCGCAACCCTTGCCAACTGGTACTACGGTCACAAGGTGACGGTCGCAATCGCCAACACGCAGGAAAAGACCGCCAACGGCAACCCGCTTATGGCGCGCATTAGTCAAACCGACTGGACGGATAAGACGATCGACGCCACGCTCGCCGATCCCACGGCGCAAGCGACCGTGTTTTCCCTTGCCGGCGAGGTGACCGAAAAGGTTAGCTACGACGATCTTTCGGGCACGGTGCATGTGGGCGACAAGGTGGGCAGCGTTACGCTCAAGCAGGACGGCACCAAGATCGCCGTCATGGACCTGGTTGCCGACGAGGAAGGCGCAGGGCCGAATCCCATTGAATGGCTGCTCGTGAAGCTCGATCGCTTGGGCCGCCGCATCGACAACCGCCCACTTGCGGCAGAGAGCGAGACCGTCGCCAAGGCTCCTGAGGTGTAGAGCGCAAGAATAATCAGCCCACTGAAAGGAGGCGTCCGAAAGGATGCCTCTTTTTTGAGGGTTCGAATCCCCAGCCTCCTTTCTCCGCACAAAAAAGGGCCCCAAATGGGACCCTTCTTCAAATTCGTACTGGCGGAGAGCTGGGGATTCGAACCCCAGATGCCCTTTTGGGGCATACTCGCTTAGCAGGCGAGCACCTTCGGCCTCTCGGTCAGCTCTCCGTAACAGCCGTTCTATAGTAACCAAACAGCCAAGGATGGGCAAGAGGAAATTTTCTAATTGCCTAGCATCCTTTCCTCCTTGGAGGCTTCGCCTACCCCAGCGAGCGGTTGAGGGAGCCGAGCTCGTCGTTGCCCATGGTGCGCCACATTTGGAAGATGCAACCGCGTGCCAGGAAAAAGAAGCCGTTGTCGACCAGTTGAACAGCGGCATCTGCAAGCTGATTCGTCACGGCGGACACTGGCGGCAGCTCGAGTCCAGCCTTGCGGATGGTCTCGACCGCTTCCTCGAACGTCGGAGGCTCGCTGACGCCCATCTCGTTCATAAGGCCCTGCATTTCTTCCAGCGCGCTGCTGCCCGATTCCTCACCGCGCGGCACCAGACGGTAACAAGCCAGCGCCAGGTCGAGCTGATCGCAGTTCCAATAGGCAAACGCCAAGCGATAGAACAGATAGCCGATTGCAGAACGATCGCTGGCAATACGTAGGCCGTGGCGTGCCACCTCGATAATCTCGTCAAAGCGCTCCAGACGCGCAAGCACGTTGATGAGCGCAAAGTGCGATTGCATGGACGAGCGCGCCAGATCGTAAAGATGGCGCACCTCGGGCAGCGCTCGTTCAAAGTCCTCTTGCTCGGCGTAAAAGCTACAGATCTCGTGCTGGGCAAAGTACAGCGCATCGGGCGCACGGAGGATTCGCACAGAGCGATCTTCTTCCAACACCGGTAGCACCATGCGCACCAGCTGGTTATCGCAAAACTGCGTTTGAACCGGACCTGTCGCCAAAAGCTCGGCAACGGCGCACTTAGCCTCCAACTCCTCAACAAGACGGGAAAAGCCTTCAAAAGCACCTGTACGGTCGACTTTTGCCTGCTCGCGCAATTCAACAACACGGGCCACGTATGGGTCGTCGTCCTCTTCCATGACCTCCAACTCGTCAGCCGTATCGGCAAGCAGCAAATCGCGCAGCGCCGGCGGCAGTGTGCGATGGTCATCACGCGGACGAGCATGAACCTCCGCAGGCTCAATCGTCTCCGGAGCGGTTGACTCATACGCCTCAAGCACACGCTTGCACGGCATATCGTCCATGTCCATGCTCTCAAGATCCTTGGCGACAGGCACGCAATCGGCCAGATAGGCCGCGCGCCCAAAGAAATACGTTGCGACAACGCGCTCGCCCTGCTCACTGTCGGGAGCAGCAATCTGCACATAGCAGCGCGTGATGCAGGTGCCCGCGGCAAAACACGCTGCCGCAAGCGTGAGTGCCACGCGCGCATCGTGCTCCGCGGCCCAGATCGCACGCGTGTCCTCTTCCAGCTCGCGCCAGGCGTCATCTTGAGCGTCGTATTCACGTTGCGGCATGGCATTCACGACAGAGTGCCCAAACCGAACGAGCATAATCCCCTCGGCAACGTTTGCCCGATAGGTATAGTCGAGCCGCGTGACCACGTTGAGCGCCTCAACGATTCGCGCAAAACGGGTGCGCACGTCCCACTCGCCGCCCGGCTGGCAAGCCACCGTACCCGGTTTGCCCCACGGGTTATCGCTCGAGGCCGTATCGAGCAGTCGGGGAACATCGTTGGTCGTCTTGGCGATATGCCACGCATCAAAGAGCGCGCAGCCCTCAAGGCTCGGCGAGGATGCCACAGGGGCCAATCCGGCCCCGATGCGCTCGAGGATGCCGGAGAGGCGGTTGAGACGGCACTCGATGGCAAGCAGCATGTCAATCTCGCCCTGGTCCAGCAGGCTACGATCAAAATTGAGATAGAACAGCTTCGACCGGTCGATGCGCGCTAGGCTCATTTCGGACTTGGCGGCAATGGTGCGCAGACGGGGCAAGTCGACCTCGCTCATAAGGGCGGCGGCATAACGCTCGATACCGCTCGGATTCTCGGCATGGTCAACGCGGTAGAGCAACGTCTCGATAGCGTCAGGTAGCGGTGCCGTGTTAAAGCCCAAAAACACCTCGACCGGCTCGGGCAACTTTACGAGCTTGATCTTGTCGACAACGTTTTGCATACCCTCGTCGAGTCCGCCGGCGTCCGCCGTGTTCACAATAGCGCTTTCGGAGTTGGCAAATATCACGTAGCGCAAGAACATCGAGGCCATGAACTCGCCGTAAGGAAGGGCGCGGGTCGAATTCCATGTCTCGTGGTCGGACTGCTCGCGCATGGGGCCTTCGGGAGAGCCGGCAGTTTGCGCACACGCGCGCATTGCACCGTTGGCTTCCCTTACCATAATCTCACCAATACTGGAATCCGACTCGTCAAGGACCAGTTCCATGTCGGGATCGTTGGGCAGCGGAGCCTCGCTGACGGGGCGGTCCACCTTGTACACCTCACCCGAAACGCTTACGTAGCCCAAAAGCGACACATGACTTTTGCCAACGAATTCGACGACATAACAAGATTCAAGCTGATCCTCGCCAAAGAGTTTCCAGACCACGCCATATGAGCGTCCCGCAGGCTGCTCGGGCATCGCCGGAAAGCGCTTCTTGGGATCGAGAAACCTGAGCTTGTATGTCGGACGCTCTGCCACGAAGTATCACCCTGATCGGTCGCTTGAAGAAGGAGTGGTCGCGAATAAGTCGCGACATCTACTCGGAATCTTACACGAGTCGACGGGAAATAGCCCGCTTGACGCTCACGCCTCGACCGAGGTTCGAATCCATGCGGTGCTTACGTAAAAGAAAAGCCCCCGTTGCCGGGAGCTTTAATCTCAAATGGTGCGGCGTATAGGATTCCGCGCATCCGCTGCGCGGATCCGCACCGGCTTCGCCCGCCTGCCGGCGTGCTCGCCCGCTCGCTACGGACGCTCCGCGTCCGCTTCACGCTCGCGCCTCGACCGAGGTTCGAATCCATGCAGTGCTTACGTAAAAGAAAAGCCCCCGTTGCCGGGAGCTTTAATCTCAAATGGTGCGGCGTATAGGATTCGAACCTATGACGTTCTGATTCGTAGTCAGACCCTCTATCCAGCTGAGGTAACGCCGCGACTTGTTGATTATTATGCACATCGACTGAATAAAGGTCAAGCATTTTTCGAAAAAAGTTATCAAATTTGATTTTTACTCACTTGGCGCAGTCAATCGACTCGACACTTTCAAACACGGCAAAAGCAACTTCTCAAGTATATCGACATATAAGAAAAGCCTCCGTTACCGGAGGCTTTAAAGTTCAGTTGGTGCGGCGTATAGGATTCCGCGCATCCGCTGCGCGGATCCGCACCGGCTTCGCCCGCCTGTCGGCGGACTCGCCCGCTCGCTAAAAACGCTCCGCGTTTTCTTGACGCTCGCGCCTCGAACGAGGTTCGAATCTCCGCAATGCCCCCGTAAAGGAAAAGCCCCCGTTTCCGGAGGCTTAAAGCTCAATTGGTGCGGCGTATAGGATTCGAACCTATGACGTTCTGATTCGTAGTCAGACCCTCTATCCAGCTGAGGTAACGCCGCAACGCACGGATTATTATGCACGTGACCCCTCGATGGGTCAAGCGACAATTTGGAAAAATTTTACGAAGTGATGATTAAGACGCTCGCGCCTCGACCGAGGTTCGAATCCATGCGGTGTTGCCATAAAAGAAAAGCCCCCGTTGCCGGAGGCTTTCGATTTCAATTGGTGCGGCGTATAGGATTCGAACCTATGACGTTCTGATTCGTAGTCAGACCCTCTATCCAGCTGAGGTAACGCCGCAGCGCAAGACATATAAAACCACTTTAGCTTATTGGAGTCAAGCACAATCTCAAACTTTTTTGTGGAACGCAGTTTTGTCATGCTGCTCCGCATATACCGCCGTTCCCCGTACGATCGATTGGCTTTTCGATCACGTCGAACTTAGCATCAAGTTCCCTCAGGAGCGATCTCACCCGCTGGGCACAGTCATAATCGGCAAACGAGATGCTCAGCATGCGCGCGACCTGGTTGGAAGTCCCAACTCCATAGAAGTGCTCCAGCGCCACAAGCCCCTCGTGCGCCACAAACGTCTCGACCACATGCGGCGACTCCTCAAAGCACCATTGGGTCAACGGACCCTCACTCGTCTGCCGAACCACCAGGCCGCCCATGCCAGACGGCTCACACGTTACAAGCAGGTACTCCCCGCCCTCGTCGCTCTCAAACAAAACCACCCGATCATCAAACAGCTCCATCGCGTCCCCTTTCTCTCGCTCTTATTTAGCAAAAGCATAGCAGGTAGATGGCTGTATACAGAACACTTGTTCGTGTGTTTTCTATTGAGCTGTCCGCACGGCATGGTATGAACCTGCGCACGAAATAGGGCGCCCCCGAAGGAGCGCCCTTGCATATCCCCTATGCAGCCAAGTTACGCGACCGGCTCGATCTTCTCGAGGCCGCCCATGTAAGGACGCAGAACCTCGGGAATCGTGATGGTGCCGTCGGCGTTCTGGTAGTTCTCCAGAATGGCGGCCATGGTGCGGCCGGCCGGTAGGCCGGAACCGTTGAGAGTGTGCAGGTAACGCGAACCCTTGAAGTTCTCGGGGTCGCGATACTTGATGTTGGCGCGGCGAGCCTGGAAGTCACCACAGTTGGAGCAGGAGCTGATCTCCTTGTAGGCGTTGTAGCTCGGCAGCCAGACCTCGACGTCGTAGGTCTGACGGGCAGAGAAGCCCAAGTCGCCGGTGCACAGGCTAATCACGCGATACGGAAGGCCCAGCTGCTGCAGCAGGTACTCGGCCTCGGCGGTCATGCTCTCGAGCTCCTCGTCGGACTCCTCCGGTTTAGCGAACTTGACCATCTCGACCTTGTCGAACTCGTGCTGACGGATGATGCCGCGGGTGTCGCGGCCAGCGGAGCCGGCCTCCTCACGGAAACAGGGAGTGAAGGCAGTGTAGCGGCGCGGCAGGGTGTCGGCGTCGAGGACCTCGCCGGCGTGCAGGTTGGTAAGCACGACCTCGGCGGTGGGAATCAGGAAGTTATCGCCCGAGACGTGATAGGCGTCGTCCTCAAACTTGGGCAGCTGGCCCGTACCGAACATGGTCTGACGCTTGACGACGATGGGCGGCCACCACTCCTTGAAGCCACGGCTGGTGTGCGTATCGAGGAAAAAGTTGATGAGGGCGCGCTCAAGACGGGCGCCGGCGCCACCGAGAACGGTGAAGCGGCTGCCGGAGAGCTTGTTGCCACGCTCGAAGTCGAGGATGTCCAGATCGGTGCCCAGATCCCAGTGCGGCTTAAAGTCGAAGTCGAACTCGCGCGGGGTGCCCCAGCGGCGACGCTCGATGTTCTCGTCCTCGTCCTTGCCGTACGGCGTGGCCTCGCAAGGAATGTTGGGCAGGTGAGCCATGAAGTCGTACTGCTCCTGCTCGAGAGCAGTGCGGCGCTCGGCCAGACCGTCAATCTTCTCGTTGACGGCGCGCACGGCCTCCTTGGCGGCCTCGGCCTCGTCCTTCTTGCCCTCCTTCATCAGGGCGCCGATCTTCTTGGACTCGGCATTGCGCGTGGCCTGGAGCTCCTCGACCTCGGTGATGACGGCACGGCGCTCGTCGTCGAGCTCAAAGAACTTCTCGCGATCCCAAGACGTCTGGCGGTTAGCCATGGCGACATCGATGGCATCGGGGTTCTCGCGAACAAACTTGATATCAAGCATTAGATCCTCCGGCGATATACATTCCATTTAGGTTGCAACCTTGTACATGTATGGGCAAGTATATACTTATGAGCGTTTACGACCCAACTCAACTACGCAAGAAGGCACCCAATGGACGCAGTTTTTTCCTTTTTGTTTGGCACCCGCACCGGTTTTGCCATCCTTTTCGCCGGCGGCATCCTGTTATTTGCGATTCTTGCCTTTGTAATGGAGAAGCGCACCCATAAGATGTACGTCGACCGCGGGCCCAAGTCCGAGGATGAGGAAGACAGCTTCTGGGACTAACCTGCCAAAAAGGGACAGGTTTATTTTGGTCGGTTTTATCTGGGCAAATGCAAGCGCCCCGCAACTGGAATTGAGCCAGTTGCGGGGCGCTTTTCGTACATGTGACAAAACCGCAGGAAAACCTGCCAAAATAAACCTGTCTTTTTTGGTCGGTTTTATTGGAGAGTTGCGTCGATTGCCTTGACCAGGGCGCTGCGCATGCCGGCGTCCTCGAGCGCAACGACGCCCTTGATGGTGGCACCACCGGGCGAGCATACGGCATCCTTCATCGCCGCAGGATGCTGGCCAGTTGCAAGCTGCAGCTTTGCCGTACCCAACACCATCTGGCTCACAATGCGATAGGCATCGGCACGCGGGATACCGTGCTTGACCGCCGCATCGCCCAGGGCCTCGATTGCCATGGCGACAAATGCCGGAGCGCAACCACCCACCGTGCCGCCCACAAACAGCAGGCTCGTATCAAGCTCGACCACCGCACCGAGTTTGCCAAGCAGATCAAGCACCACGGCGCTCTGCTCATCACTAAGCGTGGAAGCCTTCTCGCAAGCGATGACGCCCTCGCCCACCGAAACCGGTGTGTTGGGCACCGTCGAGATATGCGCGACGCCCGGCAGGACCTGCTCCCACTTGGCACTGTCCCAGGTCCAGGCAACCGACAGAACGACCTTTTTGGCAAGAGCATCCTTGAGCGGGGCGAATACCTTCTCGATCATGTACGGTTTGACCGCAGCGACCACGATATCGGATGCGGCGACAACCTCGGCGGCATCGTGGCAGGCGACCATGCCGCGCGCCTCGCAGCGCTCAACCAGTGCGTCGTAGCGACCCGCGCAGGCGCACATGTCGCTCGCAGCTACACCGGCAGCGATCCAGCCATCGGCCATAGCGCTCGCCATATTGCCAAAACCGACAAATCCAATCTTCATATCTCATAGTCCTCTCAGACACGCTCTTCAAAACGAAAGCTATTGTCCCACGCCATTGTTTCGTATTGCCGACCTATTTGTGATACGGCTCGCCACGGCTGATCTTGCAGGCACGGTAAATCTGCTCTAGCAGCACCACACGCGCCAGGTTATGCGGCAAGGTAATGTGTCCAAAGCTGAGCATCTCGTCGGCGCGGGCGCGCACCTCATCACTCACGCCGTCCGAACCGCCGATTACAAAGGCAATGTCGCTGCTGCCTCGCAGCATAAGATCGTCGAGCCGCGCCGAGAGCTCCTCACTCGAACGCTCCTTGCCCTCTATAGCCAGCAGGATCACATGCGCTCGAGACGGCAATGCAGCAAGAATTGCCGCCCCCTCCTTGTCGCGCGCGGCATCCACGCCGCCCGCCTTAGCCGGGTCGATATCGGCCACCTCGCGGATATCCACCTTGGCATAGGTGCCTAGGCGCTTGGTGTACTCAGCGCACGCGTCCTTCCAAAAGCGCTCTTTGAGCTTGCCAACACAAACGACGGTGTATTTCACGCGTGCCTACTCCTTTGACTCGTTCTGAACCTTACCGGCAGCCAGCATCTGCTCGAACATAGAGGCCGACTGCGAAAAGTCGCTCGGCAGCACGACCGTCGAGGTTTTACCCGTGCGAGCGAACTCCGTCATCATCTCGGACCACTGCGTAAACATGAACAGTTGGTTGGCCTCGTCATTGCCGACACCCGTCTCCTGGATGATCTCGAGCGAATCTTTGATACCCAGTGCAATGGCCTTGCGCTGGTTGGCGATGCCCTCGCCCGCCTTTTCCATAGCCTCGGCCTCGGCGGTCGCCTCGGTGACGCGCTTGATGCGGTCGGCCTCGGCGAGCTCCTGTGCCGCAGCGCGCTTGCGCTGGGCGGCGTTGATGTCGTTCATGGAGTTCTCGACCTCGGTCGGCAGTGCGATTTTGGTGATGAGCGTCGACACGAGGGTGAAGCCGTAGGCGGCCATCTGCTCGGAAACGGTAGCGTTGACATCCTTGGCGATGTCATCCTTCTTGGCAAAGACCTCATCGAGTGTGTAGACGGGAATCGAAGAGCGTAGGGCGTCGGTGATGAAGTCACGCATCTGGTCGACGGGCTCCTGCAGCATGTAGTAGCTCTTGTAGATACCCGAATCTGCCGGGCCGGCGCCCATGTCATAGCTCACGTGGTACTGAGCAGAGACCTCAAGGCCGATGGTCACGTTGTCCTGGGTCTTAACGTCGATGCCAAAACCGTTTTTCATGGTGCGCAGGCTCACCGTGGCGGCCTTGCGGTCGATCACGGGCACCTTCATGTGGAAGCCCGCGTTGACGATGCGGTTAAACTTGCCCAGGCGCTCGATGATCACGGCATGCTGTTGTTCAACGACATAGCAGGCGTTGGGAAGCAGTAGCAACAGAATGATGATGGGAATCAAAAGGCTGGTAAGGGCGGCGATGATACCGGACAACAGCATGGTCTCTCCTCTGATAGGCACACGTTGGCATTAGGATACCCGTACAAGGAGATCGTACATAACAAAAAAGCTCCCATTGCTGGGAGTTCTTTCATTCAATGGTGCGGGCGAAAGGACGTCCGCGTATCCGCTTCGCGGATCCGCACCGGCTTCGGCCGCCTGCCGGCGTCCTCGCCAGCTCGCTAAAAACGCTCCGCGTTTTCTTTACGCTCGCTCCTTCACAGGTTCAAGTCCCTGTGAAGGGCCCATAACAAAAAAGCTCCCATTGCTGGGAGCTCTTTAATTTAATGGTGCGGGCGAAAGGACTTGAACCTTCATGGGGTTGCCCCCATACGGACCTGAACCGTACGCGTCTGCCAATTCCGCCACGCCCGCGTGCAGGAATTAGAATAACGGAGCGCCATCGCGAACGCAAGAACTATTTTTGAAAAAGTTTACAGGCATTTTCCCAAGCTGCTCGCGCGATTGCCTCAGCATCCTCGCCGGTACGATCGACACGGTCGTTGACCAGCGTGTTTGCCGTAATGGAGATCATTGCGGGCTCGCATTCAAGACCGCGGATGGGCTCCGGAGCCATATACGGGCAATCCGTCTCGAACAAAATTCGATCGAGTGGGGTTGCCGCAAATGCCTCGCGCACATCGTCGTTGCGCTTAAAGGTGGCCGCACCGCCATAGGCGATATAGCAGCCCAAATCCACAAAGCGCTCCATCGTGGCGCGGTCCTCGCCAAAACAGTGCAGCACACAACCAGCCTGGGGCACACCCACCTCGCGCAGTACGTTGTACGCATCGACGTGCGAGGTGCGCTCCCCATCCGAGTCCTCGTGACGCAGGTGCAGCTCCACCGGCACATTGCGGCGCACGGCAAGCTCGAGCTGGCGCGCCATGCAATCAATCTGCACGTTATGGGGTGCCGGCGCGATATCGTCGTCATAGTCCATGTGATAGTCCAGGCCGATTTCGCCAATACCGGCGCATAAGGGGTCATCAAGTGCGGCAACGACCTGTGCATGAACGTCGTCGGTATAGTCCGGCGCGCCATACGGATGCACGCCGGCAAGATACTTGATCTGCGGGATATCCTGCATCGGAAGAATCTCGCGCACCAGCCAGTCGCTATAGTCCGCCACGCTGCGCTTGTCGGCAATGGGGTCGAACATCGTCACCAACAGGTCGACGCCCGCGGCTTTGGCGCGCACGAGCGTCTCGGGCACATCCTTGCCCCAAAACGAAAGCAGATGTGCATGCGTGTCGGCAAGCGGCGCCAAGGGCACGGGACAAGCAACCGTCTTCTTTTTCTTGGTAAACGTCACGCGTTCGGCATTAGGCGTCATGGATTAGCTCCCGGGCCAGACGGACAAAGTCGGCAACATCGAGCGTCTCGGCGCGCGTGGTGGGTGCGATACCGCAAACCTCAAAAGCGGCATCGAGCACGTCCTTGGCAAAACCGTTGGCGCTCATGGAATTGCGGATGGTCTTGCGACGCTGAGCAAATGCAGCATCAATCACGCGGGCCACAAATTCGCGATCGAGTCCTTCGGGCACCACGCCGTCAACACGGTCGATACGCACGACGGCCGAGTCCACGTGCGGCGCCGGCATAAAGCAACGCGGCGGCACCTCAAAGCGACCCGTCACCTGCGCATACAGGCCGAGCTTTGCCGTATAGCCGCCATAGGTCTTGTTGCCCGGCACTGCGGCAATGCGATCGGCAACCTCCTTTTGCACCATGACGACGGCGCGCTTGAGCGCGGGCATCGTCTGGAAGAACTGCAGGATGATTGTCGCCGCCACGTTATAGGGCAAGTTCGCGACAAATACCGTCGGCTCACCGCCGGCGGCCTGCTCAATCTGCTCCGGCGTCACCTTAAGCGCGTCGCCCATGATAAAGCGGAAGTTGGCGTAGTCGGCGGCGTGAGCATCGAGCACCGGCTCGAGCTCGGGATCGGCCTCGATCGACGTGACGCACGCCGCCACCTGCAACAGCGCAAGCGTGAGCGTACCAACGCCCGGACCAACCTCGAGCACGCGCTCATCGCCTGCAAGCTCGGCAAGCTCGCAAATGCGCTCAATTACATGGTTGTCGATCAGGAAGTTCTGGCCCAGGCGATGCTTGGTCGCAAGGCCAAACTCCTCCAGCAGCTCCCTGGTGGCCGTGGGGTTTGCCAAAGGCGAAGTTGTCATGGTTGCCTCCTTAGCATGATGGCGGCGTCTTGAAACAAAAGGGCATGGACCGTGGCGGCCATGCCCTTACAGCTAAACAGCAAATTGCCGATATGGCGCTCGCGCGGTCTCTACGCCAGACGCGGGAACAGCGGATCGCCCTTCTCGACGGACTGACCACCGGCAAGCAGGCCCCAAGTGCAAATGCCCTTGAGGTCGTCGCTCGCGGCCTCTTCCTCGCAGGACAGGCGACGCAGGGCCTCGGCAGAAGTCTGGGGCATGAGCGGCATCAGCAGGTGAGCGGCAATGCGGATGGCCTCGAGCAGGTTGTAGATCACAAATGCCAGCTCGTCAGCCTTGGCCTCGTCCTTGGCAAGCGCCCAGGGCTCGGAGTCCTCTATGTAGTGGTTGGCGGCATGGATGAGCTCCATGACCTCATCCTTGGCTCCGCCGTAATCGAGCACGTCCATCTTGGCCATGTAGCGCTCGACCAGGCCATCGGCGATCTTTGCCAGCGGGTTGTCGAACGCATCGAACGACGCGGGCTTGGCGGGCGCGCAACCGTCAAAGTACTTGCCGCTCATGTTGAGCGAACGCGAGATAAGGTTGCCCCAGCTGTTGGCCAGGTCGGCGTTGTAGACCTGCTCCATGCGATCGAAGCTGATGGCACCGTCGGTGCCGGGGACGACGTCGGTCATGAAGTAGTAGCGATAGCCCTCGACGCCCAGCATGTCGATAACGTCCTGCGGAGCGATGGCGTTGCCGCGGCTCTTGGACATCTTCTCGGCCTTGCCGGTCTCGGCATTGCGCACGGTCAGGAAGCCGTGGGCAAAGACGTGCTCGGGCAGGGCCTCGCCGATGGCCATGAGCATGGCGGGCCAAATGACACAGTGGAAGCGGATGATGTCCTTACCCACGATGTGGAACTGCGCGGGCCAGCGATAGGCCAGCTCGGCACGCGCCTCGTCGGTGTCGACACCGTAGCCGACGGCCGTCATATAGTTGAGCAGCGCATCGAACCACACGTAGGTCACATGACCCTCGTCAAACGGGACCTGAATGCCCCAGTCAAAGCTCGTACGGCTCACGGAAAGGTCGTTAAGGCCGCCCTCGACAAAGCTGCGAACCTCGTTCATGCGGAACGCAGGCTCGACAAAGTCGGGGTGCTCGTCATAGAGCTTGAGCAGCTTGTCCTGGAAGGCGGAAAGCTTAAAGAAGTAGGACTCCTCCTGCACGCGCTCAAGCGGACGGTGGCAGTCGGGGCACAGGTGCTGGCCGACGCTGCCGTACTCCTCGTCGCCCTTCTGGACCTGCGTATCAGTGAAGTAGGTCTCGTCAGGCACGCAATACCAACCGTCGTAGCTGCCCTTATACAGGTAGCCGGACTCCTTCATGCGCTCCCACAGGTACTGCACGGCATGATGCTGGCGCGGCTCGGTGGTGCGGATGAAGTCGTCGTTGGAAATCTCGAGCTTGCTCCAAAGCTCCTTGAAGTGCGGAGCCTGGCTGTCGGTCCACTCCTGCGGCGTCATGTTGTGCTTGGCTGCGGCCTCGGCGACCTTCTCGCCGTGCTCGTCCATGCCGGTCAGGAACTTGACGTTATAGCCGGCGGAGCGGCGATAGCGAGCCTGAACGTCGGCGATGATGGTGGAATAAGCCGTGCCCAGGTGCGGATCGGCGTTGACGTAGTAGATGGGCGTCGTGATAAAGAACGAAGGCTTGCTTTGATCCATGGGGTTTGTCCTCCAGAAAAACGTTGCATACAGAGGATGATTCTAGCGCAAGGGCTGGATATCCTCCATCTATTGCATATCGAGCACCATGGCATAGACATCGCGCTTGCGGCGCGAATACTTCTGAGACAGGCGCTTGGCCACCGCAGAGGCGGGCTCCCCCTCCTCGAGCGCGGCGCGGATATCCTCGCGCAGGGCCTCGTCGGGATCCTCTGCCGCGGCGCCAACCGGCACGATACCGGCCTCCTCATCCTCACTCGGCGGCGCGATGACCAGCGCAATCTCGCCCTTTACCTCGCCGCGAGCACGCAGCTCCTCGGCAAGCTGGGCAGCGGGCCCGCGCAAGACCTCCTCGTGCAGCTTGGTGAGTTCGCGGCAGACGGCAACCTCACGCTGGGGAAAGACCTCCGCCACGGCCTCGAGCGTCGCCACGATACGATGTGGAGACTCGTAGAAGATGAGCGCGCCGGGCACCACGGCAAGGCGCTGCAAACGGCGCACGCGGTCGCCGTGCTTTCGGCCCAAAAAGCCCTCGAAGAAAAAATGCTCGCAGGGAATGCCGGACGAAACGAGCGCCGTGACGCAAGCAGAGGGCCCGGGAATAACTTCGACGGGCACATCGGCCTCACGCGCCGCCTCGACCAGCGCCTGGCCGGGATCGGACACGCTCGGCATGCCGGCGTCCGAGGCAAAGGCGAGGGTCTCCCCCGCCAGCAGACGGTCGACCAGGCCGGCGGCGCGGTTGGCGATCACATTCTCGTCGCAACGGACAAGCGGCTTGGAAATGCCCAGATGCATCAGCAGCTTTGACGTCACACGCGTGTCTTCGCAGCAGATGGCATCGGCGGCGGCAAACGCCTCGCCAACGCGCGGGGACAGGTCGCCCAGGTTGCCGATGGGCGTGCCGACCACATAGAGTTTGCCCGTATGGGTGCTGTTTTGCGTCATATCAACCTATTCAATCATGCCGCGCTCGAGCGTACCGAGCGCCGCGCGGGCGTCCCATGCTGCAATGCGCTTCTCGGTCTTCCACGTTTGGAAGAACCAACCGGCAGCCGGCGCAAACGAAGCCAGCTGGTTGGCGATAAACACGCGCTCGTAGGCATTGCGGCCTTCGGGCGTAACCGACGAGTTGGCAAAGATCGCCGCACCCGACCATTCGCCCACCAGCACGGGGAACCCAGTCGAAATCGCTTCTTTAAGCTCGCGCTTGTTACGGGAAATCGCCGTCGTCAGCCCGCGGGGGCTCGTGATATCGAGCGCATACTCGTCGCGGTAATGGTACAGGTGAAGGTCCATGTAGACGTTCTTGTACTTGGCGCCGCGCATAAAATGCTTCCACTCGCTGGGATGCCCCGAAGACGAAAAGACGACGATCTTATCCTCGGGCATATACGAACGGACGAGCTCGTAGGCATCGCGATAGAAATTGCGCAGGTAGTGAGCCGGAATGCCATCCGTCATGGCAAAGAGACTCTTGCGGACACTCATCTGCGGCGTATCCAGCAGCTCAATGCCCAGCAGGCTCTCGGCCTCGCCGTAACGCTCGGCCAAGCGCTCGAGCACGTCGAGTGCGACATGGCGGCCGTTAGTGGACGAATGCCACTCGGCAACAGCCTCCGGCGTGGCGGGCGAATCGTTGGAATCGCCCTGGCCACCGGGCACAGTCGCCAGGTCAAGCAGCACGCGAATGTTGTACTTGGCAGCCCACTCAATCGCGCGGTCGATGTAATCGACAACCGAGATGTAGGAGGCATCGGACTCCTGTGAGCCAAAGGCATACCAAGGCACCGGCAGGCGCACGGCGTTGAGGCCGATCTGCGCCATGCGACGGAAATCATCCTCGCTCACAAACGTCTCGTAATGACGGCGCATGCGCTCGTTATAGGCGGCGGTGCCCATGGCCTCCTGCAGCTCGGCCGCGTTGGATGCACCAGTCGCTGCGTATAGCGACGGGGTAACCCAAGGCTCGGGAATGAACCAGCCAGAGAGATTAACGCCGAGTATCCTCTCCATCACTGCCCCCTTCGGATCGTGCAGGCCGAGCCTGCATCGTATTGCATAGGAAAAGTATCGTTTTGAGTATACCCGCGCGTGCGGACAGACGACCGAACGGTCTGTAAAGTGGCGCAAAAGCGGGAGGAATGTCTGAGCGGGCCCGAGATGGCGCGCCGAGATGTGCACGCACGTCGGAAGTAAGCGCCGGAAAGCGCGTCCCGTTTTTCGCAAAAGACTGGGATGCATTTTCCGCGGGTCCACATAAAAGAAAAGGACCCCTTTGCAGAGGTCCTAGTCAATTCAAGGTGGCGGGGAAGGGAATCGAACCCCTGACACGAGGATTTTCAGTCCTCTGCTCTACCAACTGAGCTACCCAGCCATTTGAGGTGTGCCTTGTTTCAAGGCTTGATTAGTATAACCAAGGACGCGTTCCGGTCAACCGAGAATTTTAAAAAAGTTTTTGAGCACAGCCTCGGTTCTATAAATCGGCACGTCAGAGGTATCAGCCGGCAGCAAGAAGTTTTTCACTCAGAGCCGCACGGGCAAACTCACTTGGCGTCATCCCCTCGGCAGCCGCCCGTCGACGAATGGCCTCCTTCATTCCCAGAGGAATCTTGACCGACAGCGTTGCCGTCCCCTCACCTGAGAGCGGGGGCCGTCCATGCACGATTCCACCAACGGTGTGTTCGCCATCCGGAAACTCTCCGCGCTCGTACGACTCGCACCACGCGTCAATCATTTCATCCGTTACAACCTGACCATTAGCGGCCGTATACGTCTTGCCCATCATCGACCCCTTTGCCGAGCTCGCTCGATCTCTTGCCAGAATTTCTTCTGAACCGGAGACAGGGCATGAATAATGAGCCATCCACGAATTAGTTCGACCGCAACAAGTTCCACACTTCGACCATCTGGAAGCCATCCAATGGCAAGCCATCTCGGCGGCTCGTCCTCCGACTCGCGGCGAATGCACTCAGTAACCGCGAACCAGGCACCAAGCACCTGCTTTTCCGTCAAGTGTTTTTTGGCGTTCGGATGGATCTCAACATCCATGCATCTTCTCCTCCATCTTACCCAATTTCGTATGACGAAAGTCCGCCGTCGCCAATCTCTTACGCCGGTACTTGTTGGAGGGCGGGAGGTGTAGCGAGGATTGAAGGGCGTTCCAATACCGCCCAGGCACCGGGACAGGAACACATGTGCCAAGGACGGACGTTTTCGTAGCGCGCGAGGACATTGCCGTCGCGATCGATGAAGGCGATGTCGATGGGATAGGCCATAAAACACGTATGGACCGAAGAGCAGCGTGGAAACGCCATGACGAGCGGCAGGCCGTTGGCGGCAACCGGACGCCGTCCCAGCATGCCGCGCAGGCGCACGACAAACGACTCCGCCACCACAAACTCGGCCGGCGTCCAACCCAGCCTGTTGAGTGCCCGCGCGTAGGCGATGTAGGACGAGACCGCGGTCACATGACCACCCCCGGACGCCATGGATCGACCGTCACCGCACGCTCGTGCGACAACGTTGTCGGCGCCCCCAGCGGAACGCCAGCGATGCTGAGAGAAGTCGGCCACGGCTCATAGTGCATGGTGCAGGTGTAGGTCCTAAACGTACCGGATAGGGAGAGCAGGCCACCATCCAATGCCTTCGCGCCTTGCTCGCTCGACACTTCGATCTGCAAGTCATAGCCTTCCATGGCATTCAGAATTTGAGTCTGAACCGTCGCCGAGGCATCGGCAGAGCTTTCGTCGCCCTCCCCCTCCGACGCCACGGCGTGCGCCAACACGATGTCGGGCACCACGCGGTCGAAGCGCGCGACAGCGCTGGCAAAGACCATGACGTTGTACACGATGAGTGCCAGCACCAGCAAAACGGGCGTAACCACTGCCATCTCCACCGTCGCTTGGGCGCGCTCCTCGCGCAGACGCATGCGGATACTCATTACGACCCACCGCCCAGAGCGCCAACCAGCGTGGCGACATCGACGGTGAGCGGGATGGAGCCGCCGCCGGGCAAAGGAATCTCCGCAAGTGTGAACACCGTACCGCTAATGGTGCGTTCGACTTGATATTCCAATGCCTCGCAAAGCGCCTTGGGATCGGTCACGCCCAACGGAATACTTCGCAGTTTGTCTTGCGCTTGAGAGAGACCCGCAATGTCAGACCCCGGACTCTTAATGACATTGGCGGAATCGGTCAGCACCGGCTTTCGCAGGCGCAAGTCGCACGGCTCCAGGCCCAACGCCGCCACGGACGCCGAAACGGTATCGCCGAGCCACGATGCGATGGAGCCCAACGCGCCGCTGCCCCCTCCCAGGCCCTTAATCATCTCGTCCATAAGTTCGTCGGCCGAACCTTGGATGTCTCCGTATCCCACAAGCAGCCGTCCCCAAACATCCATGACGCCATCGAGTACGCCGGCAACGCCGCCCGAGCGTTCCTTCAATGTCGAGAAAAATCGCGAAAGCACGTTGTTTTGCGCCGTCGCCTCATCGGGCGCCAACACCGCGGCAGAGATAGCACCGCGATCGTCAAGCCTGACTGCCGTGTTAAACGAAGAGTTGAGCTCATCGGGGCTCGAGATGGCACCCGAAACCGCAAAGGCGACCACGCCGTTGCGACCGGGCGGAGCGATACGCGGGCGCTCGCCCGAAAGCTCCTTGATGGCCTGGTCAAACGTATTGCCCGCACGATCGGCCTCGTCTTCGGTCTGACGCTCGAGCTCGAGCTCTTTGTTGCGGCATTCGACGTAGTCTTCCAGGGCCTCTTTGAACTTGTCAAAGTGGTATTCGAAGCCCCTTTCGACAGAAGTCGTTGCAATCGCAACGTACCCTAAAGACGACACACCGAAATGGCATTCGCTACACGTTTCGTAACCGTCAAAATCTGCGACGGATGCCAGCCCACCCGGCTTTCCTTTTTTGTAATTTGGACAGTCAGTCCCATAATGCAAATAGGTAACTTTATCCACTTCACTCGTGGGCCAACGCGCATCAGTATAGAGTTCAGTCGTCCGCGCCTCATCTGGATTTCGCGGAAGGAAAGGGATGTGGGCGGAAACTTTGCCGTCCTTTTCAGTTATATATGCCCGCTCGACTTCTTCGCTCGCATAAGCGAAGAACACCTTTCGTGCAGCAGAATCTGCCTGTTTTTCCGGACCCTCGCCAAGCGGTTTCTCATTTGCCAGGCGCTGGCGATAGTAGGCCTTCGCACGATCGAACGCCACTTGCGGTTCCCACGTAACGCTCGAAGCGTAATGCGGATTTTGAGCACCAGAGAGATCCGCTAGGCTTTTCGCACGCTCCCACATGCAAGAACAGCTGCTGACCGAGCCCTTGTCCGACCCACCACAATCCGCCAGCCAAGCGCGCTCTTTAGCCTTTGCCGTGTCCTCAGAAGCCTTCCGCAGCTCCTCGGCCGCACGCTCTAAATCATCTGATGTGCCTTTAATGGTATCGGTCGAAATCTCTGACCCTTTGAGCGCAGCGAAGTCCGACTCGGATGTCCTGGGCACGGCAAGCGCCGTACCGGTATAGGTCACACTATCGGTATCCTGCGCCGACACCGCCTGCGTGGCACGCGCGGCGATCAGATACGGCAGAGCCGTCTCGATTTTCTGTAAGCCTTCCGATGCGCTTTTGGCAAACTTGTTGCGCGTTTTAATGATCTCAATCCCGGTGTCGACCATATTGCCGGCAACTGGTTCGGCACCCGGGATGAGGATGGCGACCAGGCCCGTCCCGATCGTGGCAAACCCCGCTAGGCCCAAACTCAAGATGCTCGCATCCACCACCGTGGCAGCCGTGTGATAGGACGACACCACATTGGCGCCTGCCAGCGCGCCGCTATCGGCAGCCACCTGGGTGTCCCCCGCGCGCGACATGCTCCATATCGCCGCCGTCGACGAAAACAGCAGCGTGAGCACCACCAAGATGACCACCGCAGAGGAAAGCGTGGTGTAGGCACCGTCTTCGATAAACAGGTCGATACCGGCTCGACCCATAAAGCCGCCTCGCTTGCGATGGCAGCTCGGACGGCGCGTCAAAACGCGTCTAGACCAGAAACGCTTAATCCCATGCAGCAATCCACGAATCATAATCTCCCTCCAGCCATTCGGGACGTGATTGATACGAGACATCGACCTTGAGCTCAACGTAGCCGCCCACGGCGGTACCACCCATAGCCTGCGCAAACGCACCGATCACAGGCAACGGCTTGACCTCGCCGGAAACGGACACGGACGAGACGCCGCCCGCATCGGCCCGGCTAAGCTCGACATCCCACGACAACGGCCCGCCGGCATGAAAGATCGAAACGTTGGGCACTGCGGCAAGCCGGCGGCGGGTGAACTCCTTAAGATCGTCGTCCTCCGCCGTCGTCGTGGTCATGAGCCGCGCGGTCTCGGCGGCGGCAGACTCCATGACCGCGCGCGTATAAAGCAGGCACACCGGTTGCAGTGCGAGAAGGATGAGCGTCAGAAACGTCGGCAGCAAAAAAGCGGCCTCGACCGTAGACTGCGCCCGGTCCTCGCGCGCGATATCAATACAACGCGATGTCCTTAGCGCCCGCAGCGGCGTCGATAACCGACGTCGAGGTAGCGCCATGGGATGCCGCCCGCTCAACCAGCGCTGCCAAGCGCCCATCGGTGCCAGCACGCCAAAGCCCCGCGATCGCCAGCACGATCGATAACAGCGCCACCGTGACGATGGCGTATTCGACCGTCGCCTGGGCAGATTCCTCACGCAGAACGCCATGCATTTCACGATCCCTCCTTTGAGCTCATTGTTTGCGGGACCAGACGCACGGCGCGCAGACGACACGAAGCATCGCCAGCATCCGCGGCAACCGTCACCATATCGACCCAGCCGCGCCCATCGCGCACGATGGCGCCCCATACGTTGCCCTTAATATCGAGATAGCCGCTCAGGGCGAGCTGGGCCGTTGGCACCTCGCGGTAGGCGCGTAACATATCCGCCGCTGCCTCGGTCATCGGTCGGTCCTCGGACCATGCAAGCCGGACCGCAATCGCGTTGTCCTCAGGCGAATCCGTCGCAGTGCCAGACCGCTTGTCGAGCGTCCGCAGAAAGGTTTGCGCCGTGACAGCGACATCCGAATCGTCCGCATCTCGCATCTCATCTTTTTGGGACGCCACCGCCGAATCTGAGCCCGAATCGAAGGCGGCCCCAGGACGCTGCTGCCGCGCGGCGTTAAGCCCCCAAAGCACCGCCGCTATCGCCACGGTCAGGCAAGCAAACACCAGCAGCACCCCGATGGGGCGCTCGCCCTCTACAGGCTGTTGATGCCCTCGCTGATAGCGTTCCATAGATCTTGGACCTTGCCTTTAAATGCAACGATGGCAATAATCGCGATCACCACAAGCACGCCCACCAAAATGGCGTACTCGGTGGTACCCTGCGCGCTCTCCTCCCGCAACAGCTCCTTGGCATGCTGGCGAGCGCGGATCGCCCGGCAAAAAGCCCAGTTCCAAGCCTTGTCAGCAACTTCGACCATCGTGTTCATGTATTCCTCCCTACATCATCCCGCCTGCTCCCAGCAGCGGGCCCAATATGGACAGAAGCAACGCCGGCAAGATGAGCGTGCCGGTGGGAATCAGCAGCTTGACGGGCGCACGCTCAATCTCGCGCTCGACCGCGGCGCGATGAGCCGCACGGATCTCGCGACTTTGAGCGGCCAGTGTCTCGGCAAGTGGGGCACCCAGGGCGAGCGCCTGCCCCACCGTGATGGCAAAGGTCTCGAGCGCTCGCACGTCCAGGTCGCGCGCGGCGGCCAATAACTCGTCCTCACGCGTGCCCACGCCCACCTGCCACGCCATGCAGGCCCGCTCAAGGCGAAGAGCCAACACTGACCGGCGGTTGGCGCAGAAAATCTCAAGCGCCGCATCAAACGAAAGGCCGGCCGAAAGACCCAAGCGCACAACATCGATCATCTCGGACACTTCGCCGAGCGACACTCGCGCCGGGCCGCCCGCTCCAACCGCGCCCTTCATTCGCGCGGTCAGAGCATCGACCACCGAGCGACCCGCGGCAGCGACCAGCACCGCCTCGCGCTTGCAGGCCTCTGCGATCTTGCGTGCATCCGCCCGATCCAAACCCGTCGCGACAAATACACTCAGAGCGCACAGGCAAGCCGCAACTGCAACCGGGGCGCTCATAGCTCCACCCGCATAATGCGCCGGATAACCACCAGGGCAACGGCGTTGAGGGCAAGACCCAGCACCACAGCGCCCGCGCCGGCAGGCGTCGCAAGACCGCGACGAAAATCTGCCGAAAGCAGCGCCAACACCGCGCACATGCCCGTCGGCATCGCCGCGACCATATGCGCAGACATGCGGGCCTGCGACGTCTTAACATCTAGGCGGCGCTTGAGCTCAATGCGCTCCCCCACCATGCTCGACGCCTCGGACAGTAAGTCGGCAAGCGGAGCGCCGGTACGCTGAGACACCTTAAGCGCCAAAGTCACAAGCGAAAGACCGGGGGCGTCGATGCGCACGAGCAGGTCATCGAGCGCGTCGGTCGCCGAGATGCCGCAATCGATCGCCGCCGCCACCCGCAAAAACTCGGTATGCACCGGCTCTTGCGCATGAGCGCCCACAAAGCGCATGCCCTGGGCCAGCGAATGTCCCGAGGCAAGCGACATGGAAAGTGCGGTAAACGCCTCGGGCATGGCCTCTTCTGTATCGTGTTGCTCGCGCCGGCTCTCAAAGCCATCCCGAGCGGCGCCAACGGCAATCGGAGCAACAAGTCCCAAGGCAAATCCGAGGGGCGATAACGACACCATCGTTAGTAAAACGCAGCAGACACCGCTCGATAGCAGCAGAAGCGCCAAACGCCCCGAAGCATCTTCGATCACGAGGCCAAGGCGATGCGCCGGAGCCAGCGATGCCCACGAACGAGCGATCTTTTTCAGCAGATCGTTTTCCACCAGCTCACGCGGCAGCTTCTCTGCCACCGTCTCGAACGCCTGACGCGCCAGCTCCGCCGGCGGCACCTGCGGCACACGAGGTTCCGCCCCGCACGCCGTCGCGACAGAAAACCCTGCCAAACCCCCTACGACGAGGGGCACAGCGACCTCCATTCGTCCACCTCCTCTTGTGTGAGCGTCCCCGACCGCAGGCCTTCTGCGATAAACGGCGGCTCGCGGTCAAGCGTCCAGGTGCGCTCGGCGGCATCGAAAGTCACATAGCGCTCGAGCTCTACGCCGCCCGACGCGGCGCGACGCACCCCCGAATACGAGGAGACGAAGCGCCTGCCATCGGCGTGGCGCTCGGACATCACGATGCCGTCGAGCGCCATGGCAATCTGCTCCTCGATGAGCTCGCTCGGCAGATCGATGCCATAACGTGCAAGCAACGTCAGACGCACCACGGTCTCCTGTTCTGAGCCCGCATGAAGTGTGGTGAGCGACCCGTCGTGGCCCGTGTTCATGGCCTGCAACATGTCGCAGCACTCGGCACCGCGCACCTCACCCACCACGATGCGGTCGGGGCGCATGCGCAGGGCATTGGTCACCAGGTCGTGGATCGTCACCGCGCCCTCGCCCTCAATTGAAGCCTCGCGCGCCTCTAGACGCACCACGTGCGGATGATGCGCAAACTTGAGCTCGGCAGAGTCCTCGATCGTCACGATGCGCTCGCCGGTGGAAATCTCGCATGACAACGCGTTGAGCAGGGTGGTCTTACCAGATCCCGTGCCTCCCGCAACCGCCAGGTCCTGTCGCAGCGACACCGCGCACGACAGCAGCTGCGCATACCAAAGCGGCAGCGACCCCAGCCCCACAAGCTCGTCCAGCGAGCAGATGCGATCCGAGAACTTTCGGATGGTGAGAATCGGTCCGTCAATCGCCACAGGCGGAATCACCGCGTTGACGCGATAGCCCGTTTTGAGGCGGGCGTTGACGATGGGGCTGCGCTCGTCGATACGGCGGCCAAGTGGCGAGATGATGCGGTCGATAAGCACACGGATCTGCTCATCATCCTCAAACGCATGCTCGATGGGATGCAAGACGCCGCCGCGTTCAAAGAAAGCCGAGCGGCAGCCGTTAATCATGATCTCGGTAACGGTGTCGTCCTCGATGAGCGGCTGCAACGGCCCCAAGCCCACCACGTCATCCAAAATCTCGTCGATGATGGTCTCGCGCTCGGACGTCGCGAGATCGGTCGGCTCCTCAACATTGAGCGCCGCCTCCACCGCGGGACGCAATTCCGAGCGGGCAAGTGCCGGGTCGATATAGGCGCTGATACGCGCCACTTCGTCGTAACCCATGCGGTCCATCACGGCGCGCTTAGTGCGTCGTTTCACCGCGCGGCGACGCCCCGCATCTACAGGAGCTGCCGCCGCTGCAGCGCCGGCAGCCTTAATCCTCGTTTGCAGGCTCATCGCTGATCACCCTCGTGCGACCAGGGAAGGCGGATACGCGGGCGTTCGGTACGCGTTGCACGGTCGGCGACTATATCGCTCCAAGGGCCGACGGCGCACCCCAGTTCCACGAGCATCTCGCGCGTGGCCTCGCGCACGCTGGTCGCAAAAGCGCTCGTCTGACCCACTGCCTCGTCGGCGCGCCCAAACGCCATGAGCGCGGCGAGATCCTGCCCGCCATCGGCGATACGAATCTTGGAGCTCAACGCACAGGCAATCTCAAAGCGCATGGCGACGTCCTCGTCTGCCCCGCGCGCACCGAACCGGTTGAACACGGCGCTCATGCGCGTGCGCGGCACACCTACTCGACTTGCCAGTTCAATGACGCGCGACGCCGATGTCGCGGACGACACCGCCGCATCGCCAACGACCAGGCAACGGTCGCTCGCCGCCACCGCAGCCGCCACGGCATCGCCCCAAAAGACCGAGGTATCGATAAAGACCACGTCGGATTCGCGACGCAGGACATCAAGCAGCAGCTCCACCGGACGTGCCATGAGCTCGGCTTGTTCGGGCGCCGCAACGGGACCCCAGAGCGTAACGCCCGGCGCCACGCGCATCGATGCGGCCACGATATCCGGCTCGGCAAGCGCGCCCGCCACCGACGGCTCGATAAGTGCCGCCATATCGCGCGGAGCATCGACGCCTAACAAGTCGTAAAGGTTTCCAAACATCAGGTCCAGGTCGAGCACGGCGGCACGCAAGCCCAACAGCGACGATGCGTGTGCCATGGTGGCAACGATCGTCGACTTGCCGCAACCGCCCGAACCCGAAATGGCGCAGATGACCGGAGCTCGATGCTGCGGAGCGGCAGCGTCTGCCGGCGGCATCGGAGGCGGCGGAGCGGGCGTCGGTGACAGCGTCCCCGTCTCCCCTGCCGCAACCACACGCTGCGTCCAAGCCGGCATGGCGGCTTGTTCGGTCTGCGAGGCAGGCTCGTTCTGTGCAATCTGCTCATGCCGCATCAGCGACAACTCGCCGCACCCGGCAAAGCCCTCAACTTCGTCGAGTTCATCCGCCAGATTCACGCCGTGTACGTATCCCATATCTACAGCCGGGGAGTCGCCAGCATGCTGCGCCGGCCCTCCAGCGTCATCGTATACAAGGGGGTTCCGGGGGCGCCGACCATGCTCGGCTTCCGCTTTTCCATAATCATCAACACGCGGGCCTCTTGTAGCGCGAGGCGCCCCGGGTTCCCTATCAACAAAAGCATCGGGCTCAATCGTCATGCGCCGATCGGAATCAACCGCTCCCTCGCCCGCGCGCCCGTTGCCGCATATACTGTGCGCAGCGATGACCTCGGTCGCCCCTGCGCGAAACAGCCCCTCGATATCCGACGGATCGAGTGCTTCTATCAACACGACCACGCGACTCACGCGGCCTTCGGCCGTCAGGCGCACAACAGTCTTGCGCACATCTTCGGTATCAAACAGAGACGCCTCGATGATGGCAGCCCCGCGGCGCGACGGAAACGCCCGCGCCATGGAAATCAGCCCGTCCAGGTCACCCACGCGAAGCACCTGTGCACCCGCATCACGGCCCTCGACTTCCCGCTGCAACAGCCCGTAATCGCCGCACGCGCAGCACGCAAGCCAGATCGCCTTCATCACTCGTCGCCTCCGCTCTTTTTGCCGCGCGCCGTGGCGGGAATCGTCAAGCTGACCGTTCCCTTGCCCGATGCCCCCAGCAGTTCCTTGACGTCTTCGGGGTCAGCCGCCAGCGTCACCCATTCGATCTTGCCCTCGCGCGTGGCACCGGAATCTTCACTGGTATCGATCACGTACGCGCCGCACAGCCGATCGGTTACGCCGTCTTTTTGCACATACACATCCACGTAGCTGCCCACGCCCGTAGCACCGCCGACCGAGTGCTCGGCATCGACCGCCACCGAAACGGCGACTTTGCCCTTAGGCACCTCGAGCTTGTGGCTCTCGGCCTTGGTGTAGACATTGCAGATCACGGCGTTTTTGGGAATACGCGAAGTCGTCACGTCGCCGCGCACCTGGCGCAGCTCGGTCGCCGCGTCACGCGGCAGCAGACTCGTCAGCCATTCTTGGGTTATGACATTGGTCTCATCGAGGGTCTCGCCCACATCGATATCACGCGCCGCGACGCATACCTCGACGCGATCGCCACCGTACTTGGCCAAGGTCTCAGCCTGGACCTGTTCGGCTTGCGAGCGGATCGACGAGCCGTAAACCATGCAGAGCAGAGCAGCGAGCACGCCCGCGACCAGACTGATGGCGATGCGCTTGCTCTTGTTCACGGCCGCTCCTCTCATGGCAGTGCCGGGCGAATGCCCGTACCACCATTGTCTGGGCGGTCAGAGCGCAAAGCGGCGCAATCGCGATCTTGGTTTTCGATGTCAAACCAATCGCTGACCAAAAGCTGACCAGCCCGTCAAGTTCGTGGCAAGGTTTTGGCCAGCACGTCAGCAAACTGCATGTTTCGAGGCTTTTCCGCAGCAAAAAAGCCGTCTCCCGAACAGTTGGAAGACGGCTGTCATAGGAAAAATCAATTACAGATGGACATCGGGATCGAGCATTTGAGCACTCACGCGCATGGATGACGCCAGGTTTTGGAACGTTTCCAAACGCAGGCTGTCGATCTGCCCGGCGTCCTCGGCCTCGCGAACAGCGCAACCCGGCTCATGGGTATGCGTGCAATCGCCAAACCGGCACGCGCGCGATGCCTCGACAATCTCGGGGAAGGCGCGCGCCAGACCCCGCTCGTGACCCACGAGCGGTAGACTGCGCAGGCCCGGGGCATCGGCGATCACGCCGGCGTCGCCCGGCAGCGCCACCATCACGCGCGCGACGGTAGTGTGACGGCCCTGGTCGTCGCGTTCGCGCACACCGCCGGTCGCCAACGTATCGTGGCCCAGCAGCGCATTGAGCAGCGTCGACTTGCCGGCGCCCGACTCGCCCAGAATCATGGCGCAGCTCCCGGTAGGCACGCGGGCACGGACCTCGTCCAGGCCGCGGCCCTCGGCAGAGGACGTCACGATCACGCGCACGTCCGGACCCACCAGGCGGCGCACGCGGTCCAGATCGCGCTCGAGCTCCTCGGCATCGCAGCGATCAGCTTTGGTGAGTACCACCACCGGCTCGGCATCGCAGTCGAGCGCCAACACCAGCGAGCGCGCCACGCGGTCGAGCAGCACCTCACCGGCACCGAGCGCCTGCACGATTAGCACGCTATCCACGTTGGAGCAGAGCACCTGACGCTCTCCGCGGGCACGGCCGCGCCAACGCTCAAAGCTCGTACGGCGCGGCAGAACGCACTCAATCACGCCCATATCGTGCCCGGGAGCGCGGCGCACCGCCACACGGTCGCCCACGGCGGGCAGCAGGACCTCGTCCTCGCCGCGCGACTTAGCAAACCCCACGGCATGCTCGGCGCGGAAGGTATCGTTGGCAGTCGCCACCAGCGGAAACCCGCGATCCAAGCGCACCACAGCGCCAAGCTGCATCTGCTCAGGCTCCTCGGCATGTGCGCAAAAGTCGTCAAATGCCGCCTGCTGAGCTTCATCGACCGGCAGGTCATCAAACGCCGGAACGTCCTGCAGCGCGTCAAGTCCCGGTACGCTTGCCAGCAGCTCCTCGGCAGACGCGGGGGCCTCGGTCGCAAGCTTCCGACGACGATCGCGCTTAGCCCGCGCCCCCGTCGTCTTTTTCTTCGCCTTAGCCTTAGCCTTGCCCACAAGCGCCTCCCAGCACCATAAATCACAACTGAGCAGGTATTTTAAATCAAAAAGAGCTGGCCGGGCAAAGCCCGACCAGCTCACAAACTTTCCCTCAGCCCTTTTCATCCGCACGGGAGAAAAGCCAGCAAGGATACCGCAGGGCCCGCCCGCCGGGAGGGGTTTCCTAAGGGCACATCCTTTATTCAAAACGAGCGGCCGAGCAATTGCTCGGCCGCTCACCTTCTTTCTCTCAGCCTTTTTCATCCGCGCGAGAGAAACCAGCAAAGTAGCCGTAGGGCCCGCCCCGGGAGTGTTTTCTTCTGAGCGATTCCGCAGCGCGAAGCGCGAGGACCAGCGAAGAAGAAAACACGCAGGGGCGGGCCCGGACAGGTACGTTACTCCTTCTCGACCGCGCGCATGATCGCCTTGTAGATCTCCATCAGCGGGATGATCAGGAAGGCCAGGCCCAGCGCGGCAAGAACGCCCTTGAGCTCAAGCGTCACGGGGCCAAAGAACATCTCGGCAAGCGTCGGCTGCACGGTCACGATCACCGTCAGCACCAGCGCCAGCGCGGCCGAAGCCCACAGCCACTTGTTCTGCTTCTTCATGGTGAACAGCGACGCACGACGGCTGCGCATATTGAAGCAGTGGAAAATCTCGACCATGTTGAGCGTGATGAACGCCATCATCACGCCTTCCTCGTCGGCATTGCCGGCGATCATATCGGCGATGTGGATGTAGCCCATGTCAAAGTACACGCCCACAAAGAAGCTCGCCAGCACCAGCACGGTGATGATCAGGCCCTGGACCACGCAGTCCAGACCCATATTGCCGGCAAAGACGCCGTCCTTGGCGTTGCGCGGCTTGCGCTTCATGATGTCGCCCTCGGCATCCTCCATGCCCAGCGCAAGCGCGGGGAAACAGTCGGTGACCAGGTTCACCCACAGCAGCTGCACCGGCTGGAAGATGGTAAAGCCGATGAGCGTGGCGATAAACACCGAGAAGACCTCGGCAAGGTTGGCCGAAAGCAGGAACTGAATGACCTTGCGGATGTTGTCGTAGATGCGGCGACCCTCTTCGCAGGCACCGATGATGGTGGCGAAGTTGTCGTCGGCAAGTACCATGTCGGCGACGTTCTTGGTGACGTCGGTACCAGTGATACCCATACCGACGCCGATGTCGGCGCGCTTGATGGACGGGGCGTCGTTGACGCCGTCACCCGTCATGGCGACGATCTGGTCGCGCGACTTCCAGGCCTCGACGATGCGAGTCTTGTGCTCGGGCTGGACGCGGGCGTACACGCCGTAGTCCTCGATGTGCGCGTCGAGCTCCTCTTCGCTCATGCGATCGAGGTCGGCACCGGTGATAGCCTGGCTGCGATCGGTGACGATACCCAGCTGCTTGGCGATGGCCACGGCGGTGTCGATATGGTCACCCGTGATCATGACGGTGCGGATACCGGCGTCGTGCGCCTCGCGGATAGCGTCGGCCACCTCGGGACGGACCGGGTCGATCATGCCGGACAGGCCGCAGAAGACCAGGTCATGCTCGAGCGCGGCGGGGCTGCAGTCGGCCGGGACCTCGGTGTAGGTGCGGCTTGCCAGCGCCAGCACGCGCAGGGCCTCGTCGGCCATGGCCTTGTTGGCGGCCACGAGCTCGGCACGACGCTCCTCGGTCAGCGGAACGACCTTGTCGCCGTCGTAGATATGGGTACACAGGCCGATCACCACGTCGGGCGCGCCCTTGGTGTACTGCTCGTACTCGCCGTCCAGGGTCTCGACGACCACGGACATCATCTTGCGGCCGGAGTCGAACGGGGCCTCACCCACACGCGGGTGCTCGGCGGTCAGGCCGGTGAGCCCCGCCTTGCCGGCGTCGTTGACGAGTGCACACTCGGTCGGCTCACCCACGGCCTCGCCCAGCTCCTCGTCCCACTGGGCGTCGGAGCACAGAGCCATGCCGGCCAGGAACTTCTCCTCAGGCGCGGCGAGCTCGTGCTTGACGACGGTCATCTTGTTCTGAGTAAGCGTGCCGGTCTTGTCCGAGCAGATGGTCTGCGTGCAGCCAAGGGTCTCGACGGCGGAGAGCTTGCGGATAATCGCCTGACGCTTGGCCATCTTGGTCACGCCAAGCGACAGCACGATGGTCACGACGGCAACCAGGCCCTCGGGGATGGCGGCGACGGCAAGCGAGACAGCGACCATAAAGGTGTCGAGCAGCGCGGTCGGGTCGGTGAGAACGTTGCCCACGCCGTGGCGGATGATGTCGACGCCAAAAATCACGACGCAGATGACGATAACCATAATGGTAAGGATGCGGCTGAGCTCGGCGAGCTTCACCTGCAGCGGCGTAAGCTCCTCCTTGGCCTCGGCAAGAGCGCCGGCGATCTTGCCCATCTCGGTATCCATGCCGGTACCGACCACGACGGCGCGGCCGCGGCCGTATACCACGGTGGAACCCATGTAACACATGTTCTTGCGGTCGCCGAGCGGCACGTCGTCGGTGCCGGCGGCGAGCTCAATCACGTTGGCATGCTTCTCGACGGGCACGGACTCGCCGGTAAGGGCGGCCTCTTCGATCTTCATCGTAGCGCTCTCGAGCACGCGGCAGTCGGCCGGGACGGAGTCGCCCGCCTCGAGCATGATCACGTCACCGGGCACGAGCTCGGCGCTCGGCAGGTGCACGAGCTTGCCGTCGCGCAGCACCTTGGACTGCGCCGCGCTCATCTCCTGCAGGGCCTCGAGGGCCTCCTCGCTCTTAGCTTCCTGAACCACGCCCAGCACCGAGTTGATGATAACGACGAACATGATGATGGCGACATCGGCAAAGTCGGGCTCGCCCTTGACCATGCCCGTGAGCGCGCTGATGACGGCGGCAACGATCAGCATGATGACCATGGGGTCTGCCATCTGCTCAAAGAAGCGCTTCCACAGCGGTGTCTTCTCGGCTTCCTCAAGCTTGTTAGGGCCTGTCTTGGCAAGACGCGACGACGCCTCGTCGTTGCTCAGGCCGAGGTTCTCATCGACACCTTGGTCGCTGAGCACCTCCGCCGCAGCGGACAGGTATTCCTTTTGCATATAGAGTCCCCTCCTGGGATTCGGGCCACTCAGCAGATTGATGCCCGATCATAATTCCCAGGAGAAGGGCAAGGGCTCATCAAGGCTGCCGTGCTGAGCGGCAGTTGATAGTGGAGCTATGGTACCCCAAAGCGACTCGTCTAGCCAAAACAATCCATTTGGAAATATGGTCCATAAGCAACGATGCAGACCGTATGATGCTCAACATTGATAAAACGTTTTTTCTTTGGCGCATCATCAAACTGAAATATCGCCCAGATAGCAGCGGTTAGAACGGTTGGTAAAGTTTTTGCATATACCGTTTTTCCGCAAAAAATGAACTTCTAATTCGGCATACGGTCGATTTTTGGGGGTATTCGGTCGTCATTTCGTTATAATCAACTCAGTTTTATTTCTTATGGTTTATCTATCAGCGCAAGACGATGTCAGATGGAGGTCTGAATGTACAAGCGCACTAAGATTGTATGCACCATGGGTCCCGCCTGCGATAGCGACGAGACCATCCGCGAGATGATCAAGGCGGGCATGAACGTCGCCCGTTTTAACTTCTCGCACGGCTCCTACGACGAGCACCACGGTCGCATCGAGCGCGTCCGTCGTATTTCCAAGGAGCTCGGTATGCCCGTCGGCATCCTGCTCGACACTAAGGGCCCCGAGGTCCGCACCGGCCTTCTGGTCGACGGCAAGAAGGTTGCCGTCAAGACCGGCGACAAGATCGTCGTCACCGCTCAGCCCACGACCGAGGATTTCCACGGCACCTCTGAGCACATCTCCCTCGACTACCTGGCTCTGCCCTCCGAGGTCGAGAAGGGCTCCCTTATCCTGATCGATGACGGCCTGGTTGCCCTCGAGGTCGAGTCCGTCGACGGCCAGGACATGACCTGCGTCGTTAAGAACGACGGCCTGATCGGCGAGCGCAAGGGCGTCAACATGCCCAACGTCAACATCTCGCTGCCCGCTATCACCGAGCGCGATCGTCAGGACATCCTCTTTGGCCTGACCGAGAACATCGACTACATCGCCGCTTCCTTCATCCGTGACGGCGAGTCCGTCCGCGGCATCCGCGAGCTTTGCCGCGAGAACGGTGGCGAGCACGTGACGATCTTCCCGAAGATCGAGTGCGCCCTGGGCGTCGAGAACTTCGACGAGATCCTCGAGGCTTCCGACGGCATCATGGTCGCCCGTGGCGACCTGGGCATCGAGATCAAGCCCGAGCTCGTTCCCCACATCCAGAAGGAGATCATCGCCAAGTGCAACGCGGCCTACAAGCCCGTTATCACCGCTACGCAGATGCTCGACTCCATGCAGCAAAACCCGCGCCCGACGCGCGCCGAGGTTGCCGACGTTGCTAACGCCATCTACGACGGCACCGACGCCGTTATGCTCTCTGGCGAGTCCGCTGCCGGTAAGTACCCGGTTGAGGCCGTCAAGATGCAGGCCAGTATCGCTCTCGAGACCGAGAAGTACCTCCCGGCCCACGCTCCACTCGAGGTTCCGGCCGATGCTCACGGCACCCGCGTTGTCAACAACGTTGTGGGTATGTCCGCTGTGAACATGGCTACCACCGTTGGCGCCAAGTGCATCACCGTGCCGACGACTACCGGTCGTACCGCTCGCCTGATCTCGCACTTCCGTCCCAACATGCCGATCTGCGCGTTCTCCCGCCACGAGTGGGCCGTCCAGCAGATGATCATGTACTGGGGCGTTATCCCGCACCAGGCCGAGATTACTCAGGGCACCGTCAACGGCACGATCGTCAAGGCGATCGAGACCGCTAAGGAGCTCGGCTACGTCGAGGCCGGCGATCTGACCGTCGCCACCGCCGGCGACCCCCGCATGAGCGTCCAGCTCGAGGACAAGGTCTCCTCGACCAACGTCGCTTACGTCGCTCAGGTGCGCTAAATCGTACTTGCAAGCAGATTTGCATTGCAAAGGGCCCGGAAGGCTTCGCCTTCCGGGCCCTTTTTCTGTACCAATGCCGGCGCACGGCAAAACGCGCACTCATTTCTTTACCAAAAGCGCGAAATCCACCCTTCGAGGCCCAAAAAATAAAGTCCCAAGCGCTAAAAGTGTTCGCCCGGTGGCAACCCCACACCTCAACAGACGCTGCTAAATCGTTTTAGCAAGAGTCGGATCGACCTGGTTTTCGGAAGTATGCGGCAAATTCTGAAACCTCCGAGCACACCTCGTTTTTTCGCAACAAAATGCCTGATAAACTAGCCTCAAAAGCCAGGTCTGCTCACAAGGTTTAGATTTTGCCGCATACTTCCGAATTGACACTGGCATCGCACGGTCCAAAAGCATATTTCGACCAGGAGGACGTCATGGACCTGACGCTATGCGGTCAATCCGCTTTTTACTATCACCGTATCCCGCCACAGATATTAGGCCTTTACCCTGCCATTAGCCTTGGCAATATGGATCGCAGATGTTGCGGCCTCGGAAGTCATGCAGTTGTAAAAGACCTGCTTCACGCACCGCCTCACAGGATTGTATTCACTCGGGCACAATCCGGGTCGCGAAGCCTGTTTAAATCGTACCTCCTGACCCAAGAGCCGCCTCCCGGGTCGTTTAGGCAAACCGAGCATGGGTTTGATGTCACATCGCCCGAGTTCACACTGCTCAACCTTGCTACGCAGGTCTCACGCAACCAGCTGCTTATGGCGTGTTATGAGATGTGCAGCTCGTTTGCTGTGTATACACCCTGCAAACGAGCGCAACGGCAACTTGATGAAGCTATTTCGCTTAAGCTCATTCCACCCAACTGCGGCTGGGAGCGGGTTATCGACGTCAACGGCAAGGATACCAACCTGTGGAAGCGCACGCCGCTTCTTTCCGCAGCGGATATCGCCGCGTTCGCCAAGCAGGCCGCAGGCCTGCGCGGTGTTAAGCAGCTCCGCTGGGCCGCCGAACGCATGACAGGACAGACCTCCTCGCCCTTCGAAGTACAGACCTCCATGCTTATCTCGCTCCCCCGCGACGAGGGCGGCATGGGCATCAACATCGCAAACAACGTGCGCATCCCACTCAGCGACGCCGCGCGCTCGCTGTATGACAAAACCTGCTGCTACGCCGATATCCTCATCGAAAGCGCCACCGACAGCATGGGTGTCATCCTTGAATGCCAAGGCCGCTCCGCCCACGGCAGCGAAGCCGCGAGCCTCTCCGATGCCGAGCGCGCCACCGCGCTCACAAGCATGGGCTACGACGTCATCCAAATTACCTTTGGCCAGATTAAGGATGAGAAGAGCTTCGACCACATAGCCGAGCTCATCCATAAAAAGGCTGGACTTTCCTACACCCCAAAGACCAAACAGGAGCGCATTGCCGAAAATACCTTACGGCAAGAGCTACTTGTCGATTGGGTTGAGCTATTCACTGCCGGGCCGGCCAGCTAGCAGCTAGCAATCAGGGGAAGCGCAGGCATATCGGGCGATTCGACGCGAGCCGCAAATCCCGCCTCGGTTAGCTCGATGACCTCGGTAAACGTTGTATCGAAAAACTCCTCGGTTAGCAGGCGATACGGCGGATGATCGGACTCGCCGGGGTTTTCGCGTACAATCTCGTGCATAACGCCGATGGTCTTGAGCACATACTCCTTATGGATGGGATACTGACCAAAACGCGTCGCCGCGGTATACAGGCGATCGGTCGCACGCGGGATAGAAACAATGCCGAGCGTCTTGCCAAACCAGTCAAAGTCGCCTTGCTTTTTAATGCGGAATTCCTCGCACGGCTTGCCGCCGTGCGCCTCCAGATACTGATTCACACGCGTATTCCATACGGTATCGGCCACCAGATGCGACCAGACGCCCAGTGTCAAATCGAGCAGCGACTGCGCCACGTCCTCGGGCGCGAGCGAAAGCTCGCTTGCGCCGGGACCGGCAACCGGCTCGGCGTCCTTGTAGCGTTGGGGATAATGCACCCGATTGAGTCGCTCGCGCTCCTCGGCAATCGAAGTCGCGGCAGCCGGCGTACCAACAGGCGCCCCTTTGAGCAGCGGCGCCACATAGGTGTCCCAAAACTCATGCTCGCGCGGCTTAGGAATGGGCTCGGGCTTGGCAAAGTGCGTAATGCGGTACGGGATGGGGTCGGCGATGCCGGGAACCATATAGCCCACAAAAATGTCCGGAACCACGCTGCCAAACAAAAAGGCATTGCGGTCGCGCACGTTATCGGCAAGCGTGCCGGCACGCGCCAGCAGTCGTTCCGTCTGAGCGATATGAATATTCCAACTTGGCATAGCTACCCCCGTAAAAACCCGGATAACTATACCATTCACGTCAAGTCGCGCACGGCCGCGGCCCTACTACGCAGCAACTATTCCGCAGTGCCGCTTTCGGTTCCATACGATGCCACGGGTGCCGCGACCACGTGATGATATCGA
This sequence comes from Collinsella sp. CLA-ER-H10, assembly GCF_040092475.1. NCBI lineage: Bacteria > Bacillati > Actinomycetota > Coriobacteriia > Coriobacteriales > Coriobacteriaceae > Collinsella > Collinsella sp. CLA-ER-H10. The sequence continues at coordinate 15,202 of NZ_JBBNLM010000009.1, read as the reverse complement.
TCGATATAGATGGCACGGGCACCCAGGCGTCGTACCAAATCCTGATGGTGTGTGCTCATCAAGACCGTCTTACCGGCAGCAACATAGGCCAGTAGAAAGTTGACCACGATGTCGCAAGAGTCCTCGTCAAGTCCGTTCGTAGGCTCGTCGAGCACCAGGATATCGGGGTTCATAGACACGACGGCCGCCAGCGCCACGCGCTTCTTTTGCCCGCCCGAGAGCTGATAGGGAGAGGCGTCGGCAAGGTCGGCAACCTGGAACAGCCCCATAGCATCGCGCACGCGGCGCTCGAGCTCGTCTGCCGGCAGCCCCATCTGGGCCGGGCCAAACGCGACCTCCTCGCCCACCGTGGCGCAAAAGAGCTGCGCATCGGCATTCTGGAACACAAAGCCCACGCGCTGATGGAACCGCTGGGCCATCGCGGAATCCTTGAGATACGCCGCATCGACCGCATGCCCATCGAACAGGTACGCACCCGCATCCGCGAGTTCAAGGCCGTTGATAAGGCGCATGATCGTCGTCTTGCCGCAACCGTTGGGACCGAGCAGGGCAACGAGTTCTCCACGGTCCACCTGTAGCGAAACGCCATCGACCACCGTATGGCCCGCATAGGAAAACACCACGTCGCGAAACTCGATGAGCGGCGTGACCTCGGCGCCGGCAGCACCGCTCGCACCCATCGCGTCATTCGTATCGTTTGCCAAAACGTCGCCCTTCCCTACTCACATCGACGGTTCGACCGCCCGCGCTACAGCACCGCGCACAACACGGCGAGCAACGCCACAGCGGCCGCGTAAACGGCATCGCGCCAGCCAAAGCCGCTCCGCGCGGGGACCGGGTACGTACCGGCAAAGCCGCGGCAGAGCATGGCCTCGTCCATCGCGCGGCTGCATTCCATCGCCTTGATAAACGTCATGCCCATGATACCCGCCACCGAGTCGGTGCGCGAAAACCCCGCAGGCGCGCGACCGACGCTGCGCAGCATAACCGATTCGCACAGATCGTGCGCCGTGCGACCCAGCACCTCGATGTGCTTGAGCGCCATATCAAACGTAAAGATAACTTCGTCAGGCAGGTGCAGCATTTTGAGCGCCGCCGACATGCGGCTCCAGGTGAGCGTCCACGAAACACCCAGCACCAGCGACACATTAATAAACGTCTTGAGCGCGATCATGAGCATGGCGCCCGTGGCAGACGCGCTCAGCAGCAGGGCAGGCAGTGCCAGAACCACCGCAAGCCCCGTGGCGCCAAGCGCCGGTACAAAAGTCGCGCGCAGCCCGCGTACGGGGCGCACGGCAACGAGCACCAGCGCAATAGCCGCCATCAACATGAGGTACAGCGGACTCTGCGTCAGACACACGCACAGGACGCAGACGAACATCCCCACCAGGCGCACCGGAGCCGAAACGCAAGAAAGGGCGCGGTCGACCATCGACCCGCGCTCGTGCGCGCCTCCACCCAGGCGAACCCGCTCAAGCAGGCTCGCCAGGTGCAGGACATTCTTTTGCATCACACGATGCCGAGCCCCCGCGGGCTCGTATCGCTGCTCGACCGCAAGCCAGCTAGGCAGCTCGACCATCTGCATGCGCTCAGTTTTCCTTAACCGTCAGCGAGATCAGACGGAATGCGATGGTGAGCACCGCCACGCCAATCACGCCCGAAAGGATATACATGGCAGCCTGGCCGCCAAAGCCAAGGCCCTGTTCCTCGGAATAGGCCTGCAGGTAATCACCCGTGGGCAGCGCGTCGGCAAAGGTCGGAGCATCGAGGCCGACCGAAGCCTGCAGGCTGTCATCGCCAGCCTCCTGGACGGCAGTTGCGGCGCCCTCGGCGTCCCACTCACCCCAGGCGTCACCCGTGGCCAGCAGGCCCAGCGGCGTGGCCACGACAAGCACGGCAACCAAGATGAGCGTGGGGATCAGCGAGGTCTTCTTGGCGGCAGCGCCCTCGGCAGCAAGCTGGCCATCGACGGCCTCGGGCCCGACGATAATGCTCGGCGCCGTCTTCTTAATGAAACCGTAGATGGCGGCCGTCGCCACGCCCTCAACCACGCCGGCGACCAGCATATGCGGGATCAACATGGCCGGGATAGCCACGGACAGCGGGAAGGGGCAGTACAGCGGAGCGCCCGAAGCATTCGTGAAGAGCATCGGCTGAATACCAAACTCGATTGCCGCGCACAGGGCCGCCAGGCACAGGCCGACCCAACCGCTCACGATGGCAGAAACCGAGGTGCCCCAGCTCTTGTCGTGCAGACGGCTGTTGAGCGCACGAAACACGATAGCGGTGGCAAACGGCAGCACAAAGGCCATGTTAAAGCAGTTGGCGCCAAACGACAGAACGCCGCCGTCGCCAAATAGCAGCGCCTGCAGCGCCAGCGCGACCGAGACGGCAATGGCCGCGGCCTCGGGACCCAGCAGCAGCGCGATGAGCGCGCCGCCAACGGCGTGACCAGTGGTACCGCCTGGCAGCGGCACGTTGAACATCATGAGCAAGAAGGAGAATGCGGCGCAGATGCCCAGGAACGCCATATGCTCGCGATCGAGCGTGGCGCGCACCTTTTTGATGCAGTGAACCCATACGGGCACCATCGCCACTGCCATGACGGCATCGGTCTGCGGGGACAGATAATTATCTGGAATGTGCATATACGCCTCCCGGTTGTTGGCGCACAGAATTGCAACGCCGCCTGAATTACCTTGTCAGTGTTACGTAATGTCAGATTCGTAACACGCCGCGGGCTATCATAGCAAAACGGCGCACTGCCGACAAAGCAGCACGCCGTTATGTAATGCGCGTGTCATATATGCAGGCTCAGCAGCGCCTTATATCGAGCATAGCAGTCACGTAGGACTCGGCGGCAGCCACCGCTGGCCTATACCCAGCACAAATCCTAGCCGCGGACCTCGCCGTTTACGCCCTTGCACACCTTGGTGACGATCTTTTGGTGCGCTTTTTCGACCTCTTCGCTGGTGAGCGTGTGGTCGTCGGAGCGATACGTAAGCGCAAAGGCCATGGACTTCTTGCCCTTGCCAATGCGGACCGGATCGCGGTAGACATCGAACAGGCGCACGCCTTCGAGCAGCTTACCGCCGGCGCTGGCAATGCGGCGCTCAAGATCCTCGCAGGTCACGGAGTTATCGACCACGATAGCCAGGTCATGCTCAACGGCAGGGTACTGCGAGAACTCACGGTAGTTCTCCTGGTTGCGGGCGCCCTTGATCAGCTTGTCCAGATCGAGCTCAAAGGCAACGACGACCTCGTCGATACCCATGGCTTCGCGCGCCTCGGGGTGGATCTCGCCGACCCAACCCAGCACGGTGCCGCCGGACAGAACCTCGGCAGCACGACCCGGCTGCAGGAAGGCATAGCCCTCGCCCTCGACGGGACGGAAGCGAACCTTCTCGATGCGCAACTGGGCGAGCAGCTCCTCGACGATGCCCTTGCCAAAGAAGAAACGCAGCTTACGGTACTTCATAGTCCAGGACTGGTCGCTCCACTGGCCCGAGAGCACACCCGCCACGGACTTGGTCTCCTTGGGCAGGCTGGCATTCTCGCGACCATGGAACAGGCTGCCGACCTCGTACAGGTGCACGTTGGGCGTACCGTGCGCCTCGTTGTAGGCCACGGACTGCAGCAGGCCCGGCAGCAGCGAGCGGCGCATCTCGGTCTGCTCGGCCACCAGCGGGTTCATGAGCACCACGGGGCAGCCGCGGCCCTCGGTGGACATGCCGATCTTCTCCAGGTCGCCCGGAGCGGCAAAGCCAAAGGTCGTGGTCTCGTTGAGGCCGCAGGCGCGCAGGATCTCGCCGACCTTGCGGGTGAGCTTCTGCTCGCGAGTCAGGCCGCCGATGTGGTTCTTGGCAGCCGGGATGGTCGCCGTCACGCGGCCCATGCCCCACAGGCGCAGGACCTCCTCGATCAGGTCGATCTCGCGCGGCAGGTCGGGGCGGAAGCTCGGCGGGGTGACCATGAAGTCCTCGCCGTCGCGCTCGACGGTGCAGCCCAGGCGGGTGAGCGAACGCTCGATAAAATCAGGCTCGATGTCGGCGCCGCAGATGGCGTGCACGCGGGTCAGGCGCAGCTTGATGCTGTCGATGGTCTTGGGCGCGGGGAAAACGTCGACGTAGCCGGGAGCGACCTCGCCGCCGGCGATCTCCTCGATGAGCGCGCACGTGACGTTGGCGACATCCACGCAGCCGGTCTCGTCGACCTGGCGCTCAAAGCGAATGGAGGCGTCGGAGATCAGCGACAGATCGCGGCTGGTGTGCGAGGTGCGACCGGCGTTGAAGCAGGCACTCTCGACCATCACGTCGACGGTGTCGTCCTCGATCTCGGAATCCATGCCGCCCATAACGCCGGCCAACGCCACGGGGCGCTCGCCGTCGGTGATAAGGCCCATGCCGGCGTCGAGCGCGCGCTCCTCGCCGTCGAGCGTCGTGAATTTCTCATCCTGCTGGGCGGCGCGAACCACCACGCGACGCCTGCCATCGCGCTCGGCAAAGGTGTCCAGGTCAAAGGCGTGCAGCGGCTGACCGGTGAGCATCATCACATAGTTGGTGATGTCGACGATGTTGTTGTGCGGGCGCACGCCCAGGGCGTTGAGGCGCTTGACCATCCAGTCGGGCGACGGGCCGACCTTCACGTTGCGCACGATGCGGGCGACGTAGCGGTCGCACAGGCCCTCGTCGGCAATCTCGACCGAAAGCTCGTCGTCGGTCGCGCGGCCGGTCTCGGCCTTGATGGCGGGCAGCTCCACGTGGAAATCGCGATCGAAGATGGCACCGGTCTCGCGGGCCATACCGATCATGGACAGGCAGTCGGGGCGGTTGGGTGTGATCTCGCAGTCGAGCACGGTGTCGCTTGAGCCAACATACTCGGCAAACGGCATGCCGCAGGGCGTATCCTCGGGCAGGATCATAATGCCGGAGTGGTCGCCGCCCAGGCCGAGCTCGCGCGCGGAGCAGTTCATGCCCATGGACACGACGCCGCGAAGCTTGCTCTTCTTGATCTTGACGTCGCCGGGCAGAACTGCGCCGATCATGGCCGTGACGATGTGGTCGCCGGCCTCGAAGTTCTGCGCGCCGCAGACGATCTGCAGCGGAGCGGGATTGCCGTCGGCGTCGAGGTTCTTGTCGCCCACATCGACCGAGCACACATACATGTGGTCGCTATCGGGGTGCGGGGTCTTGGTGAGCACCTTGGCGGTCACCACGTGGTCGAAGGACTCGCCCACGGTGTCGACCGCCTCGACCTCGGTGCCGGTACGGATATATTCGTCCGAAAGGGTCTTGGGATCCTCCGGAATATCGATCATGGTCTTGAGCCAGTCGTAAGAAACACGCATCTAGCTCTCCTTTCATACTGAAAGCCTGCGAAGAGATGCAGGTGGAAACTTCAACTTTGTGAACATTCCTTACAAAGCGAGGGTTGTCCAAGTGCGGCAGATCGGCCCGAAAGAGGAGCGCCGCGTACTTTGGTACGCAAGCGACGAACGAGCGCCGAGGTGCCGTGCTTGGGCAAGCCGCAGCCTAGAACTGATTCAAGAAGCGCATATCGCCAGTCATGAGCGTTCTGAGGTCGGGCAGGTCGTAGCGCAGTGCCGCGACGCGCTCGGCGCCAATACCAAAGGCGAAGCCGGTGTACTTCTCGGGGTCGATGCCGCAGTTGATCAGGACGTTGGGGTCGACCATGCCGCAGCCCAGGATCTCGATCCAGCCGCTGTGCTTGCAGAAGTTGCAGCCCTTGCCGCCGCACACGTGGCAGCTCACGTCCACCTCGCAGGAAGGCTCGGTGAAGGGGAAGAAGTGCGGGCGATAGCGCGTCTTGCGATCCTCGCCAAACATGCACTTAACAAAGTAGTCGAGTGTGCCCTTAAGATCGCCAAAGGTGATACCCTCGTCGACGACCAGGCCCTCGATCTGGTTGAACTGCGGCAGGTGGCAGGCGTCGGCCGTGTCGGGACGGTAGACGGTGCCCGGGCAGATCATGTAGATGGGCGGCTTCTGCGACTCCATGGTGTGGATCTGCACGCCCGAGGTCTGGGTGCGCAGCAGCACGTCGGACTCGCCGTGAGCGTGAGCCTCGGGATGCGCGACGCTGCCGGGGTTGTTGTCGACCACATAGAACGTGTCGCGAGCCGAGCGGCTCGGGTGATCCATGGGCGCGTTGAGCGCGGTGAAGTTGTAGTAGGAGGTATCGACCATGGGGCCGGACTCGACGGTGTAGCCGATGCCGCAGAAGATATCCTCAGCCTCCTCGATAATCTGCTTGATCAGGTGCTGGTGACCGATCTGCGGACGGATGCCCGGCAGCGTGATGTCGACGGCCTCGTGCTCGAGTGCGTGCTTGAGGGCGGCGGCCTTCATCTCGGTGGTGCGCTCGTCGAGCATGCCCTCGATCAGCTGGCGCATCTCGTTGGCGCGTTTGCCCATCATGGGACGATCCTCGGGGGCGAGCTTGCCCATCATGCGCATCAGGCCGGTGATACGGCCCTTGCGGCCGAGCAGCTCAACGCGCGCGGCCTCGAGCTTGGCGGCGTCGTCAGCGCTAGTGACGAGCTCCTTGGCCTCTTCCTCGAGTTTGACCAGATCATCAATCAGACTCATGTCTTCCCTTTCGTCTCTCGCGCATCCGCGCTCCGGGACGGCTGACGCCGCCCGATGTTGCGGATGCGCGGCCCGGTTCGGTAACAAAAAACCGCCCTCGGGCATGTACATTGCCCAAGGACGGTTGAATTCCGCGGTACCACCTTGTTTGACCCGGCGGATGTCTGGCCCGCCGCGCCCACTCTTTGCCCCTTGTCGCGAGGCTCACGGCTTCCCTACTGGGGCTTCGCTGCCACCGGCCGCGCGCCCGTTGAGGTCGCTGCTCGGGAGTGAACGCTTGGCCCTTGCCACCGCAGGAAGGCTTGCAGCCCATGACCTTCCCTCTCTTGCCGGCGACTCGGCGGGCAAAACCCTCTCCGTCAACGCATTGGGCTATAGGATAACACATTTCGCGAGCGCATCGCCGCGTTCCGTTTTGTTCGCGCTGGGTACAAGGCAAGTAGCTGTGCAAATTGGCCGCGCACCCGCCTGCGGCGCTCGGCCTGCGAGATTAAGGATACGGTATGGGAAAGAAACTCGATAAGAAGGCCCAGGCCGCCGTGGCAAAGGCTGCCAAGGGCGTCAAGGCTGCTAAAGTCGACAAGGCCGTCAAAAAGTTCCGCAAACTCGAGGGCAAGCTGTGGACTCGCGAGTACCTGCTCAAGATTGCCGAGTTCGATGGAGCGACGATTGCTCCTGCCAACGGTGCTGCCGCCCGTGCCGACGCCATGGGCACGCTTGCCGGCGAGCATCACAAGCTACTGACCAGCGAGAAGTCCGTTGAGCTCGTACGCTCGTTAGCGCGCGAGACGGTTGCAGGCGGACACGTAGACGACCCGCAGCTGCTCGACGAGATCCGCGTGCTCGGCCGCGACCAGCGCGAGGCAAGCGTTATTCCTACCGAGGAGGCCGAGGCCTGGACCAGGCTCACCTGCGAGGCCGACGCCGTGTGGCGCAAGGCCAAGACGGCCAACGACTGGGCGAGCTTTGAGCCCTATGTGGACAAGATTGTGGGCCAGCTCAAGCATCAGGCCGAACTCATGGACCCCAAGCGCGACCCATACGACGTTTGGCTCGACCAGTACGAGCGCGGCCTTTCTGCCGAGAGCTTCGATGCGTTTTGCGATGAGGTCAAGGCGACGGTCGTGCCGCTCGTGCACGCTATCGGCGAGCGCGGCCAGCAGCCCGCTGCCGACTTTTTGCACGCCCGCGTGCCCGAGGCCGCCCAGCGCGCCATGAGCTTCGACCTTATGAAGCTCGTCGGCCTGAACCTGAACGACACCACGCTTGCCTTTACCGAGCACCCGTTTAGCGAGGGCTTTGCCGTGGGTGACGCGCGCATCGCGACACACATCTACGAGGACGATTGCATCTCCAACGTCTACAGCATCATCCACGAAGCGGGACACGCCATGTACGAGCTGGGCGTCAATCCCGCCTATGCGCGCACCTGTCTTGAGGGCGGCACCTCCATGGGCATCCACGAGAGCCAGAGCCGCTTTTTCGAGAACACCGTGGGTCGCAGCCGCGCCTTTATGGGACCGCTGCTCGAGGTGCTGCGCCGCCACGCACCCGAGGTCTACGGCGACGTCGACGAGGACACGCTCTACCACGCCGTGAACATCGCGCAGCCTTCGCTGATCCGCACCGAGGCCGACGAGCTCACCTATCCGCTGCACGTTATGGTGCGCTACGAGATCGAGCGCATGCTGTTTGCCGGCGAGGCCACAGCCAAGGATATCCCCGCGCTTTGGAACCGCTTCATGGATGAGTACCTGGGCATTCCCGTTCCCGACGACACGCACGGCTGCCTACAGGATACGCACTGGAGCGGCGGCTCGTTTGGCTACTTCCCCACCTATGCGCTGGGCAGCGCCTACGACGCCATGTTTGTGCCGGCCATGTGCCGCGACGGTGTCGACCTCAACGGCGCCTGTGCGAGCGGCGACCTGACACCCGTCCGCGCCTGGCTGGGCGAGCACATTTGGCAGTGGGGCCGCGCCAAGGACGCGCCGGAGCTCATCAAGGGCGCGTGCGGCATGGCGTTCGATGCCCGCTACTACTGCAGCTACCTGCAGGACAAGTTCACCACGCTCTACGAGCTGTAAGGCATAACCGACACGTCAACGCAAAGGGGACGCCGCGGAACCAATCCGCGGCGTCCCCTTTCCACCTAGTTGTTTAAGAACGTCCCCAATGACTACCTTACAGAGCTTCCAGCGCGGCGGCGATGCGCTTCATGGCGGCATCGGCAGATGCTTGGTCGGGCGCCTCGGCCAGCACGCGGATAACCGACTCGGTTCCGCTCTTGCGCACCAGCACGCGGCCCTCGCCCGCCAGCGACGCCTCGGCCTCGGCGATGGCGGCCTGCACGCCCATGTTGCCCAGCGCGGCGTCCTTATCCGCCACGCGCACGGCAACCTGCGCCTGCGGCAGCAGCTTGCACGGAGCCGTGAGCTGCGAGAGCGTCTCGCGCTCGGCACGAATCACTTCCATCACACGCAGCGAGGTCATAATGCCGTCGCCCGTGCGCTCGATATCGCCAAAGATCGTATGGCCCGTCTGCTCGCCGCCCAGGCTGTAGCCGCCCTCGCGCATCTTGGCATACACGTGACGGTCGCCCACGCCGCTGGTCACGGCGCTCAGGCCGGCAAGCTCCAGCGACTTGACAAGGCCAAAGTTACTGGCAATCGTCGGCACCACGGTACCGCCCGAGAGGCGCCCGTGCTTGTTCAGATACACGCCGCACACGTACAGGATCTGGTCGCCGTCGACCACGCGCCCGCGCTCGTCCACGGCCAGGCAGCGGTCGGCATCGCCGTCGTAGGCAAAGCCCACGTCCAGGCCCTGCTCCACCACATGGCGCTGCAGACGCTCCATATGCGTGGAGCCGCAGTCGACGTTGATGTTAAAGCCATCGGGCGCGGCATTGATCACGCGCACGTCGGCACCGAGCGCGTCAAACACCGGCTTGGCCACCGAGGAAGCCGAGCCGTTGGCGCAGTCGATACCGATCTTGACGCCCTGCAGCGAAAAGTTCGCACTTGCAATGAGCGAAGCAATGTAGCGGTTGCGGCCCTGCATGTAGTCCACCGTGGCACCGATGTGGTTGCCCGTGGCCAACGGAACTTCACTCTTGCCATCGATGTAGTCCTCGATGAGCTCCAGTACGTCCTCGTCCATCTTAAAACCGTCGCTATTGACGAGCTTAATGCCGTTATCGCAAAACGGGTTGTGGCTCGCGCTGATCATGATGCCGCAATCGAAGCAGCCCTCCACGGTCTGATGCGCCACGCCCGGCGTCGGGATCACGTGCAGCATATAGGCGTCCGCACCGCTCGCGACCAGACCGCTCACCAGCGCCGCCTCGAACATATAACTCGAGCGACGTGTGTCCTTGCCCACGATGACGCGCGCCTTAGCACTGCGGTTGGCGCCGTAATACCAGCCCACAAAACGGCCAATCTTATAAGCGTGCTCTACCGTCAGCCCAACGTTGGCCTCACCGCGAAAGCCGTCGGTGCCAAAGTACTTCATGCGCTCTCCTTACAAAATAGGGGCGGACAGATTGCCTGTCCGCCCCAAAATGGTACTCGATTATCTGCGCTACCAGAAAAACCCTACGCCGACGCGCTGTCGCGAGCCGCCTGGCATGTAGGAGTCTGACGCAGCGTAAGCGGCTTGTCCCCCGCCTCGGCCGACGTGGTCAGCGTATACGTGATCGTCGTCGTCTCGCCAGCATGCAGGTCAACGGTGCCCGAATAGAAGGGGATTCCATGCCACGTAGCGGCGCCAAGACCAAACTGGGTGCCCTCGACGGTCAGATCAGTAATGTTGCCGCCCGTCGGGGCAAACAACGAGACATTCAGACGCTCGTCGTCACGTGCGGCATCGGGTGCGCTCGCCGCAACGTAGTCGGGCAGCTTGCCAGCCTCCTCCTGCGTCATGATGTTCGTCAGGGTAACGGTGATGCGATACGAGCACGTGCCGTCGCCGTTCTTGATGCCCTGGCCGATCTGCGTGTCGGCGTTCAGATACCAGTCGAGCTTGGAGAAGCTCAGGTTGTTAAAGTAAACGCCGGCAACGGGATCGGCACTCGGATCATCCGGATCGGGCAGCGAAGCGTCAATGCCCGTCTCTTTGATGGCGTTCTGCTCATCATCGTTTCTCATCCACGCGATCAGGCGGCCCTCTTCGGCACCGCGCTCAACGGCGCTGACAAGCTTCGTAACATCGACATCGCCGATACCGCCAAGGATCTTGTCGAAGGCAGCGCTGGCGACGGATGCAAAGATGCCGTCCGACTCCTCGACCGGATAGTTCCAGTACACATCGTGCATGAGGACCTTTGCGGCGTTGGTGCCGTCGACAACCGTTCCGTCGGGCAGCGAGACATTACCGACCAGGCCCAGCAGATACTGCAGGAACACCGGGTCGATACCGATGACGCCATCAACATCCTGTCCATACTGGGACTTCCACAGCGCGGCGACACGCTGCGAGTTGCGGGGCCAATCAGGCGAATAGGTATTGCCCGAGTTGTACAGGTTGCTGTGGTTGCCGAACAGCGCCTCATCCTCTTCGTCGACGCTCTCGACTGCCTCATCCTCGCTGAGTCCAATGCGGGGAACAAACTCGCCAATCGACATCTGGCCGTCGGTGACCGAAATCAGGCCCTGCGAACCGCCAAAGCCGCCGCAGGCACGAATCTCGACGTTGTTCATGGCGTACACAAGGTAGTTGCGCGTCTGGCCGTTGGCGCCGAGCATCTGGGGAAGGACGGGGGCGACCTTCTCCGCCGCGTCGACCGCACCGTTGAGGGTGGCAAAGCCGTCCTTGGCCTTATCGACCAGCTCGGTCACCTGGGAAATATGAGTATCGCCAATGCCCTGGACCTTCTCGTTGGCGCTCTTGAACACCTTCGAGCTGCTGGAAAGCGAATCGGCGACCGCCTGCAGCGCAGACACGTTAATCATGCCGTCCTGGAACAGCTTGCCGGGCGTAGCCTGCGAAAGGTTATCGGCCATGGGAACCAGCGCGTTGCTCGAGACATCGGACAGGGCATCAATCATGGTGCGGGCTGCGTTGATGTCACTGCCATACACCGGGATAAACGAAGCCGCCGTCCACAGCGGGCTCGAGGTCTCCGCCTTCATGCTGTTGCAGAGCTCATCGATCTTCTTCGCGTCGTCAGGCAGCGTCGAAAAATCGCCCGACGTGACCTTGTCCTTAAGGCCACTGACGATCTCGACAGCCTCCTTCGCTTCACTCTTTACGGTCTTTGCCGAGTTAAGCAGCATAAAGCCGCTTGCGCCAAACGCAACGAGAAGCACCGCGACCACAGCGGCAATAATGGCGCCGGTGTGACGCTTTTTGCGCTCGCCCTTGCGATGGCGATGACGGACCAGACCGTCAGAGGTCGAACTCGACGAAGCGTCGCTACCGTAGTTCAAGCCAAAATCGTAATAATCTTCCTTGGAACCCGAGCCCGCAAACTCGGCACCGCTATCATCCAGGCGGGCGAACGTACCAGTCTCGGAGGCGCCGGTGTAAATCGTGCCAAGGTTACCCGTAAGCCCCGCGCCACCGGCAGAGGGAGTATTGTTGGCGGCCTTGCCGGCATTAACGTTGCCGGCGCCATTCGCGGCGTTGGCAGCACCTGCGTTGTTCGCAGGCACCGAAGGAGCCCCGCTCGGCTGCGACGTGGAGGTTGCACCGCCCGCAAAGACATTCCCTTTTGCACGGCCGGTCTTTTTTGCCTTTTGAGACTGCTCGTACAGAGCGGTAAACATCGCCGTCTCGCCCGGGGACACGCGCTTACCGGAACCGCCCTGTCCAGCGCCGCCCGGCATGCCGGCCTTACCAGCCCCGTTCGGACGCGGCGGAACTGCAGGACGGCCGCTATCGCTGCCCTTAAAGTGATTACCAGCCATAAAGAAATCCTCGCAATTGAGTCGCAATGAAAAAGTCCATAACGTTACTAGTTTATGGCATTTTGAGCATCGACAGCTAAACTCCAGACACGGACATCAATTGGCGAAAATGCGGCACAACACCTTTTCTGTCTTGGCGGCGGCGTCAACTACACCGTGAGGAACATCATCACGATGATCATGGCAAAGCCGATAAGGTCGGTCGGCAAAAACACCGTGCCCAGCATAACGGCGCTGGTGATGGTCGCCGAAACCGGCTCCACAGTTCCGATGAGGCTCGCGCGCACCGAGCCGATGTCCTTAACGCCCTGCATATAAAGCATGTAAGCAAAAAACGAGCCGATAACCACGAACACCGCGAGCGCCTCGATGCCGGCGGCATCGAGCGCCGGCATATGCGCCCAGGGCTGCACGAAGACACATGAGACCACGCCCGCCGTGACCATTGCCGAGCCCGTGACGATGGGGCTACCGTATTCGGGCAGGATCTTGGCGGGAATCACCGCCATACACGCGGCGCTGACCGCACACATAAGACCTGCTGCCAGGCCAAGCGGCGAGATATTCAGGCTGGTGGGGTCGCCGCCGGTGGCGATTAAAAAGGTTCCACCCAGAGCCAGGCCAATGCCGATGACTTCGCGAGTACGCGGCATGCGGCGATCGGTCACGCAGGCGTAGCCCATGATGATAACGAGTTGCAGGCACTGGAGCACCGTCGCGGTTCCGGCGTTCGTCAGGCGCACGGCCGAAAGATAGCAAAACTGGTTGAACAGCAGGCCAAAGGCGGTAAAGAGCAGCAGCTGCTTGCGATCGGCGGGTGTGGTCCAGAGCTTAATCAGGCGCTCGCGGTCGCGCGTAACAACCACGGCCATAAAGAGTAGACCGGCGAGAATCTGACGCACGCTCATAAGCCACAAGGTGTCGACGTGGTAGATATCGAACAGAAAGCTCGCGCTGGTGCCCGAGAAGCCCCAAAACGAACCGCCCACCAGCGTAGCCAAGACGCCCGTGATCATCTTGCGCGACGACGCATCGTTAAGGCGCTCGCGCCAGGCGCGACGGGTGTTGCGGCTGAGCTCGTCGGTGCCCTCGGGCACATCAATGTTCGATATATCGGTCATCGGCACCGAAGCCCCTGTGCCTTCGACCTGCTCGACACACTCTTTGCTCATTCCACTCCCCCGAAACAGCTTGGAAACAATTCGGCTTACCTTACCACGGCGAAGGCACCAGCTGGAGGCTTGTCCGCTTATCGGTAGGACAATTCCGCAGGCGTCTTTCCATAGCTCGATACCGCAATGGCCTTGCATTATGCGACAGCCAAATCGCGGCAGCAGGCACTTTTGAGATGGCTATGACAAAGCCCCCGAATTCCACAATGTAAGCGATTTTTAAAAATGTTCTTGCCACCGAGTTCAGGCTCCGTTATATTATCCCTTGCGCGCTTGCGCACCCTTGATCGGGCGTTTAGCTCAGGGGGAGAGCGCTTCCCTGACACGGAAGAGGTCAGAAGTTCAAATCTTCTAACGCCCACCAAATGTTCGCAGCTCAGTGGCTATGTCCTCTGGGCTGTTTTGTTTTATGTCGCCAAATCAGCTGGCGGCTCCAACCGCCCAAGCAACCACCCTGCCCATACACAAAACCGCGTCAGCGACCCAAGTGCCTATCCCGGCTGACTCCGCAGTCAATCAAAACCGCCCCAATAGTCACCGAGGCCGAGACCAACACGTCTCGAACCCATCCGCACCGCAGCTTCTCGGCAAAACGCCACAACGTCCACACCCTGCGGTATCCTTGAGCCACTTACACCTGCAGCACCAAGGAGCCACCATGCGCACCGAGCTCGATGTTCCCTTTTCGCACAAAGAAGAAGCCAAGGCGTTGGGCGCCAAATGGGACCGGACCAAGAAGATCTGGTATGTACCCAGCGGCGTCAACCCCGAGCCCTTTGCCGAGTGGCTGCCCGGTGTTGACCGATCCGACCCCTCAGCGCCGTATATATATCTTGTACTGGGCAAGCGCGAGTGCTGGAAGTGTCACAAAGAGACCTCGGTCGCGGCCTTCGGCATTCCCTATCGAGCCGATGACGACGAGAGCATCGCCATCGCGCACGCGCCCAACGAAGCCGGGCACATTGCCATCGACACGGCCAACGCCAACGCACTCGCCATCGTGCCCGCTCTTGGCTGCGTGCCGGGCGAGATCCGCGACTACCTTCATAAGCGCTGCGGCTACAAGCCCGTAGGCGCGCGAGCCTCCAAAGCCCCGTCGCTCGGCAACACGTGCACCAGTTGTGACGCGTTGCAAGGCAGCCGCTATCTGTTCGAAGAGCCCTCGTCCCCGTTTGCCCTCACTGCCATCAACAAGCTGCCGGCACTGGAGTTTGTGCGCGTCGAAGTTGCCGGCGTCTTTGGCGTCCCGGCCACGCGCACCGACTTTGACCAGGCGCTCTTTACCTGGGCACGCGACCATCACGCCGAGTTCCACAAGAGCCTGTTCGAGGGAATTTACCTGTAGGGCAAAGCTCGAAAATCGAGTATACGCAGGTAGCAAGGTATATCTAACGGGAAACCGAGAGGCCGACACTTAGCTGACCAACAATCGATAATCGATACTCCGACTGAATAAATACAGAAACAACCCCCCCCCCGCATCGGAGTCAGTGCAGGGGGGTGTTCCTAT
>NZ_JBBNLM010000008.1:0-76899 GCF_040092475.1 Collinsella sp. CLA-ER-H10 | reverse complement strand
CGTCGAGTGGGCGCGGCTTGAGGCGGAGGCCAGGAAGATGCTCGAGTCCGGCCTCGAGCTTGCGGACAGGGTCGAGGCGGCATAGGATATCAACCGTATTCCAGATTCCAGGACGCCGGGCCGACTCGCTTCGGATGGGGCTCTACACCAACTTTCTCGACACTACCGACAGACTTAAATGAGTACCTGCTCATTGGGCACTCATTTAAGCCTGTCCCCAATGAGTGCCCAGCCCAGCAAAAAGGGGCGCGACCATGACGGCCACGCCCCCCCTAAACATCAACTATGTACCGCTCGGCCCCTACGCGAGTTTGGCTCCGACGATCTTTGCCGCGGCCGGCTTATCGAAGTTGCCACCGGTGGCCTTGCCGAGTGCGCCCATAACCTGGCCCATCTGCTTCTTGGACGTGGCGCCCAGCTCGGCGATAACCTGCTCGATCAGGGCCTCGAGCTCCTCGCCCGAAACCTGCGCGGGCAGCAGGCTCTCCAGAATCTTGACCTGCTCGGTCAGGTTGTCGGTACGCTCCTGGTCGGTGCCGGCCTTGATGGACATCTCCAGCGTCTCGCTCGTCTGCTTGATCAGACGCTTGATCATGCTGTTGACGTCTTCCTCGGTCACATCGCGGCGCTCATTGACCTCGATATTCTTCACCTCGGCCTTAACCTGTCGAATGATGGACAGGCGAACCTTGTCCTTGGCCTTCATGGCCGCAATCATTTCCTTCTGCAGCTCTTCGTTGGTCATCTGCAAATCCTCCTCAATAGTGTGGGCGGCACTCGCGCGAGCACCGCCCCATGATTACTCAGTCGTCGACGAATCGTCGGTCGAACTCTTGGTGACACCCTTCAGACTCACGTTATAGGGTACGTCTTTGGGCATGGGGTTGACGGTGATGTCGGCATCCTTCTTGTACTGCTCCAGCCACTCGCTGTACGCGGTGCTGGCCGCTTGCGTCTTCACCACGTTGGAGACGTACTTTTTGATGTCCTTGGGCACCTGGTTGATGTCATCAACCTGATTATCGACATGGAAGTAGTCGGTGCACTTGATGATGTGGTAGCCATAGGTCGACTCGACGACTTCGCTCACGTCGCCCTTGTTGAGTCCCTCGAGCGCCGTCTGGTAGCTGTCGACAAAGGTGGTGAGCTTATCCCAGCCCACATCGCCCTTCTTCTCCTTGGAACCGGTGTCCTCGGAGTACTGCTCAACGGCGTCCTCAAAGCTCAGCTCACCGGAGTTGATCTTGTCCAGGCACTCCTGCGCCTTGGCCTTGGCGGCAGCCTTGTCCTCGTCGGAAGCGTCGGAATCAACCTTGATCAGGATGTTCGACGAGCGGCGGGCGTCGTTGTAGCTGGACAGATTTTCGTTGATGTAATCGACAATCTCGCTGTCCTTGGGCTTGCTCGTGGGCGCGACGGCATCCTTGAGTTTCTGTTGCGCCAGACTCTCCTTGAGCGAGTCCTTGTAGGTGTCCTCGGTATAGCCGTAGGTCTTGAGGGTCTTCTTAAAGGCCTTGGCTCCGCCCGCGCTCTTGCACGCGTCCTTCCAAGCCTTCTCGACCTCCTCGTCCGACACCGTCACGCCGTTCTCCTTCTGTGCCTGTTGAAGCAGAATCTGCTGCGTGTAGGAGTCGATGAGTTGCTTGCGGTACTTCTTGGGCGTGAGGTCGTTGTCAACCAGATACTGCGCCCAATCCTCATCCTTGGTGTAGCCGTAGGACGTGCGCATGCTCATGATCTGCTTGGTCACGGTGTCCTCGGTAAGGTTGGTGCCGTTGATAGTGGCAGCAACACCGCCGGTCAGCTTGTAGCCCGAGGTGTCCTCAGCCTGCGACATAAGGCCGGAGCACGCCATCGCCGAGACGGAAAGCAGCATCGCCAGCACGCCGATGACCACCAGAACGATCTTGACGGTCTTAGACACGTACGTCTTGCGCTGCTTCTTGCGAGAGCTGGAGGCAGCGCGGGCCTGCTGCTCGGGCGTCGGCGCGGCCTCGGAGTTCTTTTTCTTATTTGCCATAGTTGGCCTTTCGCATAACGAATCGAACAAACGCCATTGTGTCACAACGCAGCCCCCGCGGCACGCTTGGTGCATTGGGGACAGATTAATCTGCACCATTTTGGTGCAAAGGGGACAGCTCTGGCAGCCGGCAGTTAGGGACAGTCCCCAAGTGCCGACTCAGCCCCACCTTAGAAGTGGCGGCGGATGGCGTCGACCATGCCCTGGGGCGTGGTCTGGCCGAGCACGTCGGCTGCGGCATCGGCGCCCATAAAGATGTTCATGAGTGCCTGCAGGGCCTCGACCTGGCCGCCCGGCTCGGCGATGCCCAGATTGATGACGATCTGCGCCGGCACCGGAGCGCCCATGCCAGCCATAGCGTTAAATGTCACGGGCGCGGCGGGCTTCACCACCGCGATATAGGGCTTGGCCACAAACCCCGGATCGGTATGCGGAATGGCAATGTTTGCCGCCGGCATAGCGAGACCCGTGGGATAGGCATCCTCGCGCGTGCGGACGGCATCGAGCCAACCGGATGCAATGTAGCCATGTGGTGCAAGCTCGCCCTCAAGCCGCGCGAACACCTCATCCGGCGTCGCACACTCCCAATCAAAAAACACCAACTCAGGCGTAAACAGCGCTTCGTTATTACCAGACATAAGCCGCCTCCTTCTTTTCATTCCCTGTCTTTAGGCCCAATACGGAATATACCTTTTGTATTTGGAACCCGCGTCCTCGTCCTCTTCCTTTATCAATGCCTCTTCCAGGCACTCTTTGATTAGACGAGACATCGCCACCGTGTTTTTCTTTTCATCGGAAAGTCCAAAACGCTCTCGCAGCGACTGATTGCTCATCGACTCACCTTGGGCATACAAAAGACAGGCATGCCAGTACACGGCGTTTTTTCGCTCACTTTTTTTCATTCGAGTATACGGACAGTCGCAATAGAGCGTCACGAGCGTTCCCAGCCCGCCCTCACTCTTGATAACCGGTGAAGGCATGCCGGCTTTTTCGAGCGAATCTACGATTAAATCCCAGCCTGTACCGCCTTCTTCGCAAAGATCCATTTGGCGCATGAGGGACGCTATCATCGAATTTCGCGTTTTCGGCTGGGCGTTGAGCACTCGTTCTGCCGGAATAAGCGTTGTCCCGGGATTAGAGAACTCAATGCGATTGTCGTAAATCGCAACAAGAGGCCCCGCCGTATTGTCAGCAATGTCTTGATGAATCACGGCGTTTGATAGTAACTCGCGAATCGCCCTTTGAGGATAAGCCGTCTGAATACGTCGAAATGCGCCATCCAGTGCCTCAACAGCCGGAATCATCGACATGACCAGCTGTTCAGCCTGTGGAAGCGCCAAAGCGTAGCCCTTGTCGATTTCAGTATCCCCGACAATGTCAAAACTGCCTTTTCCCGCATATCGCACGATTCGCAGCATGCGTTTCCTGAGCTCCGGGTAGCGAGAGAGCTTTTTTCCCACCAGAAGCATTCCCAAGCGCGTCACACTATATCGGCCGTTATCTTGACGACGAATCAGCTCTTGTTCACAAAGAGCAAGCATCACTCCGTCCAAATCGACAGGTCTTCTCAATCTGCACAACTCAAAATACGCATCAACATCTAGTATTTCGGCGACCTCTCGAGATGTCAGATCTCTCTCAACTACAGCGAGCTCCGCGTTCCCTGACTGTAAGCGACGCCACAGCTCCGCCTCTCGTGCACTACCGGGAACCAGTTCTGCCGTCGAAGAGCCCTCTCGAATGTAGGCTGTCTTATCAAAATAGACCGGCTGAGCGCTCGCGGCGTGCACTTTCAACACCACAAAGTGCTTTGTCTCATGATCAATAACCGCAAACTCGTAATTCGCATTGTTTGAGAGCGCAAGCTTGAGCCACATCAAAAGCTCTTGGTTTCCCTTACCCTTTGCGTGATATGGGTTGAACTGGGTGCCCACAAGCTCATGCGTACCGTCGCTCACGCCCCAGATCTTATAAGCATATGCGCGGCCGCAGTAAGCGGCAGCATTGGCAAGCGCCGAGATGTCACGCCCCGTTCTAACGGGATCGCTATTGCCTTCTTTAAATTCAAGCCACTCGGTTTCATCAGGATAACCGACGAGTGAATAAATCAGCTCCATGCCATCTGCTTCACCCATTGAGCCAGCCTCCTTGCGCTCATTTTTGATAACAAAATGTTAAATAGATGATAAATAGAATTATGCGCAATTTGAAGCCGAATGCCAAGTTTTCTGGTCGTTTTCCCAGATAATCTCATGCCGGAAGCTCGGCATTCCACATGAGAGTCGACTACTGTAATTGACAGGCAAGAAGAGCAGCCTATTCAATTCCAGCTAAATCAAGCAGCATAAAGCGCAATAAAAAAGGCGGTTAGGCGTCTTCGATATGCCTAACCGCCTTTACAAGCGGGTAATTATTTCACAGGATCCACGGCGACCTTGCCGCTCTCCAGCACGTGGACGCGGCCGTCGGCGAGCATTTGCACGACCTCGGGATACAGCACGTGCTCAATCGCGTGGATGTGCTCCTCGAGCGTGTCGACATCCCAACCTTCCTCGACAGCCAGCGCGCGCTGGGCGATGATGGGGCCGTTGTCGTAGATCTCGTTGGCAAAGTGCACGGTCACACCGGTTACCTTGACGCCGCGCGCAAAGGCATCGTCGATCGCATGCGCGCCGGTAAAGCTCGGCAGCAGTGCCGGATGCAAGTTGACCACGCGGTTGGGAAACGCCGCCAGCAGCGGCGTGTGCACCATGCGCATGTAACCGGCCATGACCACATATTCGCAGCCGCGCTCGAGCAGCTCGTGCGCGATGATCTCGTCGGCGGCGATGGGGTCGGCATAGACATCCTTGGACAGCGTGAGCGTCTGGATGCCCGCGCGCTCAGCGCGCTGCAAACCCTTAGCCGAAGGACGGCTCGACACCACAAGCTCAATCGAAGCGTTGAGCTTGCCGGCGGCGATCAGATCGATCAGCGCCTGCAGGTTGGTACCCGAACCGCTGATGAGCACACCGATCTTGAGCGGCTCGGCCGTATCGGTGCCGGTCGGACGGGTGTAGGGCACAAAGCCCAGGCTCGCGGCAGCAGCCATCTGCTCGTTAGCGCTCATCGGAGTACACGACCTTACCGGAGCCCTCGACGCACTCGCCCACACGGAACGGCTTCTCGCCCAGCGCGACCAGGGCCTCGGTCACGGCAGCCTCGTCCTCGGGGGCGACGATCAGGCACAGGCCAACGCCCATGTTGAAGGTCTTGCATGCCTCGTTGGGCGCGAGCTCGGCCTGGTGCGACACGTAGGTGATGACGGGCGGAACGTCCCAACCCATCTCGGCGCCGTTGCGGGTGACCACGGCGTCGACGTCGTCGGCAAGCGCGCGGTTGAGGTTCTCGGTAATACCGCCGCCAGTGATGTGGGCGATAGCGTGCACGTTGGCGCCGCCGCGCAGCAGCTCCAGAATCGGCTTGACGTAGATGCGCGTGGGAGCCAGCAGGGCGTCTGCCAGCGATGCGCCGCCGAGTTCCTCGAGCGGACGGCTCAGCTCCTCGGCCTTAGCGGCGGCCTCGGGCGTGCCCGGCTTAATGCCGTCGACACCAATGACCTTGCGCACGAGCGAGTAGCCGTTGGAGTGCACGCCAGTGGAAGGCAGGCCCAGGATCGCGTCGCCGGGGCGGACGTTCGCGGGGTCGAGCATCTTGGGACGGTCGACGACGCCCACGGTAAATCCGGCAAGGTCGTAGTCGGCAGGAGCCATAACGCCCGGGTGCTCGGCCATCTCGCCGCCCACGAGCGCGCAGCCCGCGAGCTTGCAGCCGTCGGCCACACCCTTGATGATCTTTGCCATGTGCCCGGCCTCGATGTGACCGATGGCAACGTAGTCCAGGAAGAACAGCGGCTCGGCGCCCGAAGCCAAAATGTCGTTGACGCACATAGCAACCAGGTCCTGGCCCACCGTCTCGTGACGGTCCATAATCTGGGCGAGCACGAGCTTGGTGCCCACGCCGTCGGTACCGCTAATCAGAATCGGGTCTTCCATATCCTTAAGCGCGGCGGCCGAGAACAGGCCACCAAAGCCACCGATGCCGCCGATGACCTCGGGACGGTTGGTGTCCTTAACCATTTGCTTAATAGCGTCGACGGCGCGGCC
The DNA here is from genome assembly GCF_040092475.1 of Collinsella sp. CLA-ER-H10. Classification (NCBI taxonomy): domain Bacteria; kingdom Bacillati; phylum Actinomycetota; class Coriobacteriia; order Coriobacteriales; family Coriobacteriaceae; genus Collinsella; species Collinsella sp. CLA-ER-H10. Next base: position 70,734 of record NZ_JBBNLM010000008.1, on the reverse strand, counting down.
GCCCTCGGCGGTATCGACGCCGGCATCCTCATACGTCACATGTTTGCTGTCGCTCATCTGAGCCTTCCTCTCCAACTACCGTCCGCCGCCCGGGCGCCAAACGGTGCTCATAGTTGCGTTCATATCGGCGCACACCGCAGCGGCGCGCGCCGTAGTATCAACAAAACAGCAGATAAAACCTGCCAAAATAAACCTGTCCCTACATGGCAGGTTTTAGGCCTCGCCGTGCTTCTCTTCCCAGCTGCGGTCGTCGTATTTCTCGACCACGGCGTCGTCGTCAACGTGCAGCGGTTTGTCCAGGTTGCGAGGCTTAAAGCCCTCCATAAACTTGTCGCGGCCAAAGCTCTCGGGAATCGCCACGGGATAACGGCCGGTAAAGCACGCATCGCAGTAGCCGCCCTTGGGCATGACTTTGAGCAGGCCCTCAACCGAAAGGAAGGCCAGCGAATCGGCGCCGATGTACTCGCAAATCTCGTCGACCGTCTTGTTGGCGCTGATAAGCTGCGACTGCACGTCGGTATCGATACCATAGAAGCACGGCCAGATGACCTCAGGCGAGTTGATGCGGATATGAATCTCCTTGGCGCCGGCGTTGCGCAGCATCTTGACGAGCTGCACCATGGTGGTGCCGCGCACAATGGAGTCGTCGATGACGACCAGGCGCTTGCCCTCGATGTTGTCGCGCAGCGGGTTGAGCTTCATGCGCACGCCCATGGCACGCAACTCCTGCGTAGGCTCGATAAACGTACGGCCCACGTAGCGGTTCTTGATAAGGCCCTCGCCAAAGGGAATACCGCTCTCGTGCGAATACCCCTCCGCGGGCGGCAGGCCGGAGTCGGGCACGCCGATGACCAGGTCGGCCTCGACGGGCTCCTCGTGTGCCAGCTGACGGCCCATGTCGTAACGGCAGGCATAGACGCTCTTGCCGTTCATGATGGAGTCGGGACGGGCGAAGTAGACCTGCTCAAAGATGCAGTTGGCGGGCTCTTCGGCTGCAGGCACGCCCTGCTCGGATACCAGACCCTCGGCGCTGATGCGCAAGATCTCGCCGGGACGGACGTCACGGACGTACTCGGCACCCACGATGTCGAGTGCGCAGGTCTCGGAGGCAACGACCCAGCCGCCGGCGCGCGTGACATGGACGGCGGAGTCGACCGTCGCGGCGCCGTCCTGCGACGGCAGCTGCGAAACGGATGCGGCATCGGCCTGGTCCAAACCCTCGTCCACCAGCTTGCCCAGCACGAGCGGGCGAATGCCGTGCGGATCGCGGAATGCGTAGAGCGCCTGCTCGTTGATGAGCGTCATGGCGTAGCCGCCGCGCACGAGCTCCATGGTCTTGCGAATGCCCTCGCGCAGATGGCCAGTACGCTGAGTAAAGTAGCCGATGAGTTTGGTCGCGACCTCGGAATCCGAGTTGGAGAGGAACGGTACGCCCAGCTCGATCAGCTGGCGACGCAGCTCGTCGGTGTTGACGAGGGTGCCGTTGTGCGCGAGCGCGATAATGACGCTATTGATGGTAGAGAGGTGCGGCTGAGAGGCTTCCCAGCTCTTGGCGCCGGCGGTGCCGTAGCGCACATGACCCACGGCCAGCTGACCGGAGAGCGTCGACAAGTCGGCATTGGAGAACACGCGGTCGAGCAGGCCCAGATCCTTGCGGACCATAACCGTACCGCCGTCACCAACGGCGATTCCCGCCGATTCTTGGCCGCGATGCTGCAGTGCACGCAGGCCAAAGTACGTCAGTCGAGCCACGTCGCGATCGGGCGCCCAGACACCAAAAACGCCGCATTCCTCATGCAGCTGGTCAGAGTCCGGATCATACGTCGACATGGCGTTCACCTGTCCCGCGGCACGCTCGGCCGCGCGGATGGTTTCTTGAGACATGGCATCCCCTCAGAGCCTCGTATTTTGGCGTTACCCGCCTTATTATACGCACGGCGCGACGCGCTCCCCCGCGCATGAGCAGCGCTTTTTAAAAGCCCACCGAGCTTATTATCCGTTTTGCGACCAAACGTTTTATTGGGTAGTCCACTCTCAGGGGCAACGGCCTCGAAGACTTCCCGTGCGCCGTGTCTCGCCCGCGCTAGGGGCTACATTGTTGCAATTGGGACGTTCGTCCTGTCTTTTAGCTGGTCGTCGGCGTATCCTTGTAGGCTACTACAAGACGAGAAAGGTAGCGTATGGATCGAAATCAACTCGACCCCAGTGTCCCCAGCACCACGGAGGCCAAGAAGATCCCCCTTATCATCAAGGTCTACGCAGTCCTGTGCACCCTATCTGGCGTGGGCACGCTCCCGTCAGTCGCCGTCTTTATGTGGCAGGTCATCACCGCACTCATTAACGGCAACGTCGCCGCTAAGCTCGGTGATAACACCCTGGTCGCGGTTGGCCTTATCGTCGCCGGCATTATGCTCTCGGCGGCAAGCGCGATCATCTTGATCGTCTTTGGCCTGGACCTCATCAAGGACCAGCGGCGCAATGCCGCCCGCCTGTCTTACGTCCTCATCGCATTTACCGTCGTGGAGCTTTTAGTTGACGTGATGCTCCAGGGCATCGGACCCTTCCTGCTGCGCCCCGCCGTCCAGCTTGTCATCCTCATTGCGCTGTCGGCCACCGTCGACCCCACGCTACGCCAGGAGCGCGAACTGCAGCGCCGTCTGCAAGAGATGCTCGACCGCGATGCCGCCGCCGAGGGGATGCTCGGCCGCGACGAAACCGGCGAGGGCTACATCAAGCTCAACTACTTCAACCTGTTCTGGGTATTCTTCGTCTGCAGCGTGTTAGGTCTCATTCTCGAGGAAGTCTGGCATATGGTCGTCGTCGATCCCGGCGTCTATCAGGACCGTGCCGGTATGCTATTTGGCCCCTTTAGCCCCATCTACGGATTTGGCGCGGTGCTCATGACCATGGCGCTCAACCGCTTCTATAAAAAGAATCCTCTGATCATTTTCCTGGTAAGTGCCCTGATCGGCGGCGCTTTCGAGGTGTTTGTAGGCTGGTTTATGCAGACCTCATTTGGCGTGGTGTCGTGGAGCTATTCACACATTAGGCTATTCGGCATGCCCGATCCCATCGCGGTATTGACCGGGGGACGCACATGCACGCCGTTTGCCTGCATGTGGGGCCTGGGTGGCCTCATCTGGATCAAGGTCTTGCTGCCGCGCCTGCTTAAGCTCATCAATATGATTCCATGGAAACGCCGCTACTCTGCTACCGTCATCCTGACCGCCGTCATGTTGATCGACGGCGTCATGACGTTGCAATCGCTCGACTATTGGTATCAGCGCGTCAACGGAACCGTTCGAAATATTCCCGTCGCACAGTTCTATGACAAGCATTTCGATAACGAATATATGGAGAACCGTTTTCAGAGTATGACCATGAGCCCCAAGGACGCCACACGCGTGTAGCAAACGCCAGAGCAAAATAGCTCCAACACATCAAAGCCCGCTGGCAGATCTACATGAACTGCCGGCGGGCTTTCGCTATAGACAGACTCGGATTGCCGACGAGGCCTTACGCCTCGCGCTCGACCTCGCTCACGCACTCGTTCTTGATGGTGCCGACGAGCGACTGCAGCGCATCGACCACATGCGGGCGAATGTCTCCGCCAATGAGCACGAGCATGATGTCGTCGCCCACGGTAAGCTCGCCGCTCGCCAGCCACACGCGCACATAGCCGATACCCGGCATCGTGCGCGTCGCCTCGATAGCGGCCTGCACCTTTTCGGCATCGAAGCCAAACACCATGCCGCCCACCTTGTGGCCTGGCGCCACGCCATCGGTCTCGACTCCGCGCACTTCGGCCTTGGGCGTCGCGCGCACCACGCCGTTGTGTGTCAGGTACATCCCACAATCAGCCGCCGAAACATCGGCCTTGGCTTCGCGCAGCCAAGCATCAACCGAAGGCATCGATTTGCCGTTCTCAAGCATCATTTCTCCTTTTGATTTCCAGGGTAGTCTTTTTGGGACGGGGCCCGGACACTTTATTCCTCGACCGGCGTGAGCACCATGACGGCGCGCGTATTGCTAAATGACAGCGAACGGCAGGTCACAAGCGTTACGACCTTGGTTGCCGAAGCGGCACGATCGGTGGCATCGCTCGCCACGGCAGAGGCACCGTCGAGCATCTCGGACAGATAATTCTTCAGTCCGTCATCGCCCTCAAAGTTGGGCGTGCGCGCCTTGGCATACGTGTCCTCGACAACTTTGGTCGCCAGTGGTCGCAGTTTATAGGTGGCGTCGCGCGTGATGTAATACACGTACTCTATGCTGTCGAACGTCGCCTGATCGGTCGTGTCCGAGATCACATTGAACATCGATCCGTCGTTCATGTGGTGACCATAGATCGTAGTCTGCTGGTCCACCATGCCGGGCGCATTGTCCTCGTAATCCAAGAAGATGGCACCCGATGCGTTGGACGTGCCATCGAACAACGTGTTGAGGTACTTGGAGTTATTGTCCTTGCACTGCACCACGGGATAGTTAATGTTGGTACCCCGTGCGTAAATCCAGCCAACAACCTCAGGATTTGTCTGGGCAAGGGCATCAAAGTCGATAGCCGGCACGCCGCTGGCGTCCTTAGCGGGCGCATATTGCTCTTCGATCTTTTGGTACGACTCGCTCGCCTGCTTGTAACCGATCTGCGCATTGATAAAGATGGCAGCGGCGGCAACAATCAGACCGATGCCGATGATGATGAGCAGAATGGGAATAATGGAGCGACGCTTTTTGCGCGGCGGCTCGGTGTAATCCGACGGCGCGGCATGCGATGAAGACCGGGGCGGCTTCTTAGCGTTGCTATAAGATGAAGGTCGATATGCGGCTGGCGCGTCCTGTCGACGATGCGTCGCCGGCGTCACGGGGCGCGGCGCGCGCGGCTGCTGAGGAGAGGATGTCCGACCCTGCTGTGCCCCATGGGCAGCACTCGGCTTCGACGGATCGGGGATCTGAGAAGCCTTGAATCGTTTTCCCTGATAGTCAGACATGGCTCTCCTTATACTGCGGTGTAACGGCGGAACGCTTAGGCGTCAGCCATCTCCTGCTTCATTTTCTCGATAACCTTGCGGTATTCGGGGTCGCAAGCGCCCAGAATCTGCGTGGCGTAGATGGCGGCGTTCTTGGCGCCGTTGATGGCAACGCAGGCCACGGGCACGCCCGAAGGCATCTGCACCATCGACAGCAGCGAATCCATACCGCCCAGGTCACTCGTCTTCATAGGCACACCGATAACCGGCAGCGGCGTAAAGGCAGCCACGACACCACCCAGGTGAGCGGCCTTGCCGGCGGCGGCGATAATCACTTTGATACCGCGATCGGCAGCGGTCGAAGCCCACTCGTGGACCTTCGCCGGTGTGCGGTGTGCGCTCGCAATGACAAGCTCATAGGGCACGCTCAGCGCCTCGAGCTCGGCGGTGCAGCCTTCCATAACGCCCAGATCGGACTTGGAACCCATGATGATCCCGACAACCGGCTTTTGATCTGCCATAAACAAAGACCTCCTGTTGAGAGCGGTGACGCGGCGGATCCGCGACCCTTAACTACTGAGAGTAGTATAGCTGCTCCCGTCCCTGCGGTCCCCGGGTGCCCCGCGTCGGGCTGGGTTTTTATCTTCGCTCCCCTTGCTTCGCAAAGTCGCTCAGACAATAAACCCAGCCCGCCGCGGGGCACCCGGGGACCTACCGGGGATTGCCATGACGTACGTTGGCTGAAATAAAAACGTGGGATCCGTCGTTCGAATGAACGACGGATCCCACACTCACTTTTTATTCAGCCCTAGTCATCGCGCAAAGCCCCTTCGGCAGCACACGGTGCAGCCAAGTCACCGCAGGCCGGGGCGGGAGGGGCCGAGTTTCCTCCTGAGCGACTCTGCTTGCAGCCGGAGCGAAAGGGGGAAATCTCGGCCCCTCCCGCCCCGGCCGGCCAGGTCAACTACACCGTGTACTGCGGCAGGTCCTGCAGGGCGATGACGTCCATGCCCATGTCGTTGGCACTGCCGTGACCCTGCTGGTCCTCGCGCACGGCCTCGATGGCACTCACGTACGTGTTGGCCGCAGACATCGCCGTCACGCAGGTCACGCCGCGGCGCACCGCCTCGGTACGCAACAGATAGCCGTCGCCACGCGAACCCGGGCCGTACGGCGTGTTGATGATTACCGCAATCTTGCCATCGGCGATGAGGTCGCCGATGTTGGGACGCTCGCCGTCGTGCGGGCCGCTGATCTTCTCCACGACCTCGCACGTCACGTTGCCGCCACGCAGCACGCGCGCCGTACCCTCGGTGGAGCAGATGTCAAAGCCCAGGTAGCGCAGGATACGGGCGACCGAAAGGATGTGACGCTTGTCGCGGTCGCACACGCTGATGAACACCTTGCCGGCGCTCGGGTCGGGCAGCTTGTAGTCGATCGCCAGCTGCGTCTTGGCGTATGCCTCGGGATAGCTCTTGGCGATACCCATGACCTCGCCCGTCGACTTCATCTCGGGCCCCAGGATAACGTCAGCGCCCGGGAAACGGCCCCAGGGCATAACGGCTTCCTTCATACAGAACCAGTCCAGCTGACGCTCGTCACTCGGCAGACCCAGGCTGGCGATGGAATCGCCTGCCATGATACGCGCCGCGCACTTGGCCAGCGGCACGCCGGTGGCCTTGGAGATAAACGGCACGGTACGGCTGGCACGCGGGTTGGCCTCGATCACGTAGACAGTCTCGCCCTTGATGGCGTACTGCACGTTGACCAGGCCGCGTACGCCCAGCGCCATCGCGATGCGGCGCGTGGTCTCGCGAAGCTTTGCCTGCAGACTCTCGCTAAAGCTGAACGGCGGAATGCAGGTCGCGGAGTCGCCGGAGTGAATACCGGCCTCCTCGATATGCTCCAGAATGCCGCCGATGTAGACCTCTTCGTCATCGCACAGGGCGTCGACATCGGACTCGATCGCACCCTCCAAGAAACGATCCAGATACACCGGGTAGTCGGGGCTAATGCGCGCAGCCTCGGCCATGTAATCGCGCAGGTGCTCGGCATCGTAGGCGATCATCATGCCGCGGCCGCCCAGCACGTAGCTCGGACGTACCAGCAGCGGGTAGCCAATGTGTGCGGCAACGGCCTCGGCCTCCTCAAACGAGGTGGCCTGACCCGCCGGCGGGTACATGATGCCCAGCTTGTCGAGCAGGGCGGCAAAGCGCTCGCGGTCCTCGGCAAAGTCGATGGCATCGGGCTTGGTGCCCATGATGTTGACGCCACTCTCCTCGAGCATGCGCGCCAGCTTAAGCGGGGTCTGGCCGCCAAGCGTCACCACGACGCCGTCGGGACGCTCAACATCGATAACGTCCATGACGTCCTCGTAGGTAAGCGGCTCAAAGTAAAGGCGGTCGGACGTGTCGTAGTCGGTCGAAACGGTCTCAGGATTGCAGTTGACCATGATGGTCTCAAAGCCGCGGGCCGCCAGCGCATAGCTCGCATGCACACAGCAGTAGTCGAACTCGATACCCTGGCCGATACGGTTGGGGCCGGCGCCCAGGATCATCGCCTTGGGCTTGTCCGCCGGCGTGGTCTCGTCGGGAGCCACGCACTTCTTGGCATCCGGGCTCGTGCGGTAGATGTTCTCGTACGTCTTGTAGTGGTACTCCGTGGCGCTCGAGAACTCCGCAGCGCAGGTATCGACCGTCTTCATGCTGGGAACCACGCCCAGACCCTTGCGATAGGCGCGCACAAAGCGCTCGTCCGAGCCGGTCAGCGCGGCAATCTCGGCATCGCTCGTGCCGTACTGCTTGAGCAGGCGCATCGCGTCGGCGTCGATATCCTCCACACGCAGGTCGCGGATGCTCTCTTGGACCTGCACCATATCGTTGATACGGTTGAGGTACCACGGATCGATACCGCAGATGGCATGGATGCGAGCGATGTCCCAGCCACGGCGTAGGGCCTCGACCACAAAGAAGATGCGATGCTCGGTCGGGGTTGCCACGGCCTGAGCAAGCTCGTCGTCGCTCAGCTTATCGGCACCCTCTTTGCCACCGGCGCAAATGCCCTGGTGGCCATCCTCCAGCGAGCGCATGGCCTTGCCAAAGGCCTCCTCAAAGGTGCGGCCGATCGCCATAATCTCGCCCACGGCCTTCATGCGCGTGGTGAGCGTGGGGTCGGTACCCTTGAACTTCTCGAAGGCAAAGCGCGGCACCTTGACCACACAGTAGTCGATCGTGGGCTCAAAGCAGGCAGGCGTAGCCTTGGTGATGTCGTTGACGATCTCGTCAAGCGTGTAGCCCACAGCCAGGCGCGCGGCGGCCTTGGCAATGGGGAAACCCGTGGCCTTGGAAGCGAGGGCGGACGAACGGCTCACGCGCGGGTTCATCTCGATGACGATCAGGCGGCCGGTGTTGGGATTCACGGCAAACTGCACGTTGGAGCCACCGGTCTCGACGCCGATCTTCTCCAAGATGGCGAGCGAGGCGACACGCATGCGCTGATACTCAAGGTCGGAGAGCGTCTGCGCCGGCGCCACGGTGATGGAGTCGCCGGTATGCACGCCCATGGGGTCGAGATTCTCGATGGAGCACACGATGATGCCGTTGCCAGCATGGTCACGCATGACCTCCATCTCGTACTCTTTCCAGCCCTCGATGGACTCCTCGACCAGCACCTCGTGGGCGGGCGAGAGCTCGAGGCCCTGGCTCACGATGGAGACGAGCTCCTCGTGGGCATGCGCGATGCCGCCGCCGGCGCCGCCGAGGGTAAAGCTCGGGCGCAGTACGCAGGGATAGCCCACGCGCTCGGCGATAGCCTCGGCGTCGGCCACGCTGTAGGCATAGCCCGAGCGCGCGACCTCCAGGCCAATCTCGGCCATGGCCTCGTTAAAGAGCTTGCGGTCCTCGCCGCGCTCGATGGCGGCCAGGTCGCAGCCGATCATCTCGACGCCGTACTTGTCGAGCGTGCCGTCTTTCGCCAGCTCGACGGCGGCGTTCAGACCGGTCTGGCCGCCCAGCGTGGGCAGCAGCGCGTCCGGACGCTCTTTCTTGATCACGCGCTCGATAAACTCGGCGGTGATGGGCTCGACATAGGTGCGGTCGGCAAGACCCGGGTCGGTCATGATGGTCGCCGGGTTGGAGTTGACCAGGATGACCTCAAAGCCATCCTCCTTGAGCACCTTGCAGGCCTGGGCGCCGGAGTAGTCGAACTCGCAGGCCTGGCCAATAACAATGGGGCCCGAACCAATGACGAGGATGCGCTTGATGTCAGTACGTTTCGGCATGTTTAAAACCTCCTAGAGAGGCTGACTCAATGTTTTGGAAAAGTCAGCGAGGGTGCAGCTGGTGCATCAGGTTGCCGTGATGCGAGGACGCGCTGGGCTTATGCCCGCGCGTCCGAAGCAGAACAGCAAGATGATGTGCCAGATGCAGCCGCAGCGTCGACCGGTCCGCCGTTCGGTAGAACGGCGGAACCATCGTCGGCAAAGTTCCAGCCGGCAAGGCGGTCCTTCGCGGTATCGATGTCCAGGTAGTTCTCCTCGCCGTCCATGAGTCGCGTAAAGGCGGTAAAGAGATAGTGGGCATCGGTGGGGCCAGGCGAAGCCTCGGGGTGGTACTGGACCGAGAAGCACGGGGCGTCGAGCAGCTGGATACCCTCGGCGGTGCCGTCGTTGAGGTTCACATGCGTCAGGCGAATGCGACCAAAGCGCTCGTTCATCACGACCGGCGCGATTCCGCGGCGCACCCAGGCGCGCAGATCTCCATCGGCCGCATGCTCGGTCTCGCCGCCCGAAAGCTCGGGGACAAGCTTGCCCAGGCTGGGGAACAGCAGGCCAAAGCCATGGTTTTGCGCGGTAATCTCCACGCGACGGCTTACCAGGTTCATGACCGGCTGGTTGCCACCGCGGTGACCGAATTTAAGCTTTTCCATCTGGGCGCCGCAGGCCAGGCTGATCATCTGATGGCCCAGGCAAATGCCAAAGACCGGCACCTTGCCGATCAGCTGCTGCACCTGCTCGTAGGTCTCCACCACAGCGTCGGGGTCGCCGGGGCCATTGGACAAAAAGACGCCGTCGGGATTCATGTCGAGCACCTCACTCGCGGGCGTGTCCCACGGCACGACGGTAAGGTCGCAGCCGGCGCGGACCAGACCCTCCAGAATGCCGCGCTTCACACCGCAGTCGTAGGCGACCACTTTGTGACGGGCAGGAGCGGCAGCCGTAAGCGCAAAGTCATGCGTGGCAGGCAGGTCGGCGGCCACAAACTCGTGAGGTACGGGGCAACTTACGGTCTTGACCAGGTTCTCGCCTACCAGCGTGGGCGCAGCGGCCAGACGCTCGACAAGCTCGTCGACGTCGAAGATCTCGGTCGAGATAATGCCCATCTTGGAACCATTGTCGCGCAGATGGCGCACCAGGGCGCGAGTGTCGACACCCTCGATAGCGACGATGCCGTGAGCGCGCAGGTACTCCGGCACGCTGACGGCCGAACGCCAGTTAGAAGGCGTGGCGCACATGTCGCGAACGATCATGCCGCGCATGGCCGGAGCGCTCGCAGGGCGCACGGCGTCGCCGGAGAAGGCCGACTGGACGTCGGCCTCGTTGATACCGTAGTTGCCGATCTGCGGATAGGTCATGGTTACGATTTGGCCGGCATAACTCGGGTCGGTCATGACCTCAAAGTAGCCCTCGAGCGAGGTGTTGAAGCAGACTTCGCCGGTCGCGGTACCCTCGGCACCGCATGCACGTCCATAAAAAATGGTCCCATCCTCAAGATACAGGATGCAGGGACCGCAGGTGCCCTTGCTGGTTTTGGCCAGCATACGCTGGCAAAGCTCGCTGGGCGCGAAGGTGCGGGCGGCAGCGCCCGCGGTATGGTTGTTCGCCATAATTCTCCTTCCCGGTCTCACAGGACCGGCTTAAAGGTGTGCAGTTAGGCCTCGCGGTATTGTAACCGCAAGCATGCCTCATGGCATTAATTTCATCGAAATGTTTACGAAATGATAATTATGACTTTCTATGCATAATGATTTTTCTGGGACGAGGATTAAAAAATCATCCCGCGCGGGCTTGTGGCTCACGCGGGATGATGGCGTCTTATTATTTCTTGTCCTGATCCAGCAGTTCGGACGGTGTGCGATCGGGCTTGCCGCCGCGGAAAATCTCGCGGCCATGCAGACGATGCTCCAGGTCACGCTCGGCCTTTTCCTCGTCAATCTTGGTCTGGCTCACCACCGGGTCTTCAATTAACGACGACACCGAGTTCACCTGCTTCTGAATGCGCTCGGCGATGGTGTCATCCATACTCACGATGCGCATCTTCCAGTCGATACTCGTGGCGTTGGATGAGCTCTTGGTCCACACGAACGTCAAAATGGCGCTCTGGTGGCCGCGCGCGGGGAACATGCCAAAGAAGGAATCGTGCTGAATATTGCTATCCTCGTCGATATAGGCGTGAACGTTATACACCACGCGGTCGATCTTATCGTTGAGCAACGCGTTGGTCGCAAGCGCCGCGGCCTGAATCTGCCCGTTGGACAGCAGCTCGAGCTCGTTGGCAGACGATGTGTCCAACACCGTCACCTCGACCGTGCCCGTGCGTTCATCGGCTTCATCGACGGTGAAGTCGAGCGGGAACTGCGTAAAGCCGTTGCCCCATTCAAGTCCACCCTTGAGCGCGGTCGAAACGGTATCGACCGAAACGCTCTCGGACAGGTTGGCGGTGTTCAGACGACGCATCACGCCGTAGCCAATCTGCATGCCCACGATCAGCACCAAAATACCGATGACCACGGCCATCGCGGTCTTCGTAATGGTATGGCTCACCTGCGAGCCCGAAGGATCGTCCTCGGACAGCGGGTCGATATGTTTTGCCTGGCTCGCGCGGTCCTCGCTGCGCAGCTGCGCTAGCGCCGCTTTGTCACCGCGCTTGGCCGCAGCCTCCTTCTCACGCATGCGCTCGGTACGCTTTTTGGCGAGCGTGGGATCCAAGACGCCGGATGCATCGATTTCGGAGAATAACTCCGTCACTTCTTCCGGAGTCAAAGGGTTCTTGTCAGCCATAAACTTCCTGTCATATCAATCAGTCGAGCTCGTGCGCACGCGCACCTTCGAACTGCATTCGATAGTAACGGGCATAGGTGCCGCCACGGGCGAGAAGCTCCTCGTGCGTGCCACGCTCCACAACGCGACCATGCTCAACGGTCGCAATCTCATCGGCATGCTTAATGGTCGAAAGACGGTGGGCGATAATAATCGTGGTGCGGCCGCGTGCCAGCTCTTCGAGTGACTCCTGCACCGCCTCCTCGCTCTCGTTATCCAAAGCACTCGTCGCCTCGTCCAAAATCAGGATCTTGGGGTTCTTGAGAAACACGCGCGCGATGGCAACGCGCTGCTTCTGTCCGCCCGAAAGACGGCTGCCGCGCTCGCCCACCACGGTGTCGTAGCCCTGCGGAAGCGACTCGATAAAGGCATCGATGTTGGCGCGACGGGCGGCCTCGGCGATCTCTTCTGCCGTGGCGCCCGGCTTGCCGTAGGCGATGTTCTCGCCAATCGTACCGTCAAATAGATAGACATCCTGCTGCACCAGGCCGATGGCGCGGCGCAGGCTCTGCTGCGTCACATCGCGCACGTCCTGGCCGTCGATGCTAATGGATCCGGCAGCCACGTCATAAAAGCGCGGCAGCAGCGAACAGGTCGTGGACTTGCCACCGCCCGAAGGGCCAACCAGCGCGATGGTCTGCCCGGGCTTGATGGACAGATTCATATGGTCGATAACGGGACGCTCGTCGGCATAGCCCTCGCCCAGCTCGACATCCTCGTAGTTAAAGCACACGTCGTGATACTCCACGGCGCCGGCAGTCACCTGCAGATCCGTAGCGCCCGGCTTGTCCTGGATATCCGGCGCGGTCGAGAGCACCTCGTCCATACGTTTAAAGCCGGCGATAGCCTTCTGATACGTTTCGGCCGAATTGACGAGCGTCTCGAGCGGCGTGCAGAACAGCGAAATATAGAGTGCAAAGGTCGCCATTTCGACCGCCTGCAGCTGTCCCTGGGCGACCAGCCAGCCGCCCAGCAGCACCACGATCACATAGAGCACACCCGAGAGCAGGCCATACGTCGCGGTATAGACGCCCATGGCGTGATACATGTTCTCCTTGGACGAAAGATAGCGATTGTTGGAGGCGCGGAACTTGAAACGTTCGGTCTCCTCATTGGCAAAGCTCTTGACCACGCGCATGCCCGCCAGCGAATCCTGCAGCTGCGCATTGATGCCGCTGATCTTCTTGCGGTTGTCGCTAAAGACCTCGCGCATGCGCATGTTCTGCCAAAACATGATGACCGCAAACGCCGCCGTCACCACGGCCATGGCGAGCGCCAGCACCGGGGCGATGGTAAAGAGGATCACAAACGAGCCGATAATCTCGATACCGCAGATGATGATCCACTCGGGTACGTGATGCGCCGCCTCGCAGATATCGAACAGGTCGTTGACCACGCGGCTCATCATGTCGCCCGAGCTGTTGCGGTCGAAGTACGCAAAGCTAAAGCGCTCGTACTGGTCAAACAGGTCCTCGCGCATTTTGGACTCCATGCGCGCGCCCATCACGTGGCCCCAATAGCTCACAAAGTATCGGCAGGCGCAGCGGATGACATACATCAGCACCAAGCCCACCGCGATCATGCCGAGCGCCTGCATAATGGCAGCCTGACCCTGAGTAAATAGCCCACCGGTCAAATTGCGCAGGATAATGGGGAACGCCAGGTCAATGGCGGCAAGCACCAGAGCACAAACAGTATCAGCAACAAAAAGCCCCATCTGGGGCTTGTAATACGAAAGAAACCTCTTCAGCATGTGATCCTCAAAGAAATATCAGCAACGTAAGGCCCTGGGACAAAGCAATCAGTAGTACTTGTCCCAGGGCTATCCCCACTCGTTAAAGCTCCGCGCCCCCAAGGCGGTGCGCGATGCTGTCGCAGGCCAAGGCGCCCACGACGGTCTTGGCGTCTTCGATCTTGTCGTCGAGCACGGCGTCGATCAGCTCGTGCAGCGGCACCAGGTCCACGTTGACAAACTCGTCATCATCGGGGTTGGGCGCATCAAACTCGAGCTTGGTAGCCAAGTAAATGTGGATGATCTCATCGCAAAAACCGCAGGACGTGACAATCGACGTCAAAAAGCGAATACGACCGGCCCTAAAGCCCGTCTCCTCATGCAGTTCGCGCTTGGCGCAATCGAGCGGGTCCTCGCCCGGATCGAGCTTGCCGGCAGGAATCTCGACCGTCACGCGGTCGATGGCGGTGCGGTACTGACGCACCAGTACGATCTTGCCGCTCTCGGTCAGTGCCACAACGGCCGCCGCACCCGGATGGCGAACGATATCGCGGGCGCTGCGGTGACCGTTGGGCAGTTCAACCTCAAGACGGTGGACGTCGAGGATCTTGCCCTTCCAGGCGCACTCCTCCGAAAGAATCTTCTCGTGCAGCTCGACATCGTGCGGGTCGTCGTCGCCCAGCACCAGCGCCGGCTCGTCAGCGACCTTGCCACCAGGCTCGCCCTCGGCGTGCCCATACATGCGGCTGTCCTCTTCGACGATCTGCGCGTCCACGAGCTCTTCGTTCTTCTCGTCCATCCGTCTCATCCCTCTCGGACTTTAGGCATCCCAGGCGTCGCGGCCACGCAGCGCGCGCAGGCCGATGTCATGACGCAGGGTCTTGCCCTCAAAATCAATCTTCTCGCAGGCCTCGTAGGCAAGGTTGCGAGCGTTCTCGAACGTGTCGCCCAGCGCGGTCACGGCAAGCACACGACCGCCGTTGGTCACGAGCTGACCGTCCACCACGGCGGTGCCGGCATGGTAAACGGTCACGTTCTCCATGGCCTCGGCGTCGGCGATGCCGGTGATGACTTTGCCCTTCTCGTAGCTGCCGGGGTAGCCCGCGCTCGTCAGGACAACAGCCACGGCCCACTCGTCACGCCAATCGAGCTCAATCTGATCAAGCTCGCAGTTGGCGCAGGCGAGCATAACCTCGACCAGGTCGTTCTTAAGGCGCGGGAGCACGACCTGCGTCTCGGGATCACCAAAGCGGGCGTTGAACTCCAGCACCTTGGGGCCGGCGGGGGTGAGCATAAAGCCGCCATACAGGCAGCCGCGGTAGTCGATGCCCTCGGCAGCAAGCTCGGCAATGGTCTGCTCCATGACCTTCACCATCGTGGCGTGCTCCTCATCGGTCACGATGGGCACCGGGCTGTAGACACCCATGCCGCCGGTGTTGGGACCCTTGTCGCCCTCGAGCGCGCGCTTGTGGTCCTGCGAGGTGGCCATAGGGCGCACGGTCTTGCCGTCGGTAAAGGCCAGCAGCGAGCACTCGGGACCAACGAGCATCTCCTCGATAACCACGGTGTTGCCGGCATCGCCAAAGGTGCCGCCAAAGCACTCGCGCACGGCCTCTTCGGCCTGCTCAAGTTCGGTCGCCACGATAACGCCCTTGCCCGCGGCAAGGCCGTCGGCCTTGACGACCAGCGGGGCGCCCTGCTCGCGCACGTAGGCGAGAGCCGAAGCCTCGTCGGTAAACGAACCATAGGCTGCCGTCGGAATGCCCGCACGCTCCATGAGCTGCTTGGAGAACAGCTTGGAGCCCTCCATCTGGGCGCCCTCGGCACCCGGGCCAAAGCAGGGAATACCCGCCGCGCGCACGGCGTCGGCCACGCCCGCCACGAGCGGAGCCTCGGGGCCAATTACCACGAGTCCGCATCCGTGGCTCTGCGCAAACGCCGCCACGGCCGCAGGATCGCAGTCGTCGAGAACAACGTTCTCGCCGCAGCTCGCGGTGCCGCCGTTACCCGGCGCGATGTAGAGCTTGCCGGCGCGCGGTGATGCCGCGAGCTTAGCTGCCAAAGCATGCTCACGGCCGCCGCTGCCCAACAACAGGATGTCGATGGTTTGAGTGTCCGCCTTCAAGGGTGCCTCCTCTATGGATGAACGGCCCGCTCCGCGCGAGCCCTTTGCAAGCAAATATACCCCTCGGCCGCCCGTCCGGGCTGCAAAGGGGTATATCGCAATAACCAAATAGTCCCGATTACTTCCAGAATCGGTTGATAATCTGCTCGCGACCAGCGCCAACGCCAATGAACGTCACGCGGGTGTGTGCCAGATCCTCGATAAACGCCACGTAGTCCTGAGCCTCCTGCGGCAGCTCCTCAAAGCTGCGGCAGCCGGTGATATCGCACTTCCAGCCAGGAAGCTCCTCGTAGATGGGCTTGGCATGCTCAAAGCGCACCTGGTGCTCGGGCACGCTCGTGTAACGCTCGCCATCGACGTCATAGGCAACGCACACCTTGATGGTGTCGAAAGCCGAAAGCACGTCGAGCTTGGTCACGGCGATGTCGGTGAGGCCGTTGACGCGCGAGGCATAGTTGGCGATAGGGCCGTCAAACCAGCCGCAACGACGACGGCGACCGGTAGTCACGCCGTACTCATAGCCCTCCTCGGTCAGCGTGTGGCCGGCCTCGGACTCATAGGAAAGCTCGGTGGGCATGGGGCCCGAACCGACGCGGGTGATATAGGCCTTCATGACGCCCAGCACGCGGTCGACGTTCTTCATGCCCACGCCAGAGCCAGTGATGGCACCGCCGGCGGTGCAGTTGGAAGACGTCACGTACGGATAGGTGCCGTGGTCGATGTCGAGCAGCGTCGCCTGGGCGCCCTCAAACAGCAGGTTCTTGCCCTCATCGATCATGTTGTTGAGCAGCAGGCTCGTCTCGGTGATGTAGGGACGCAGGCGCTCGGCCATCGGCAGGTACTCGTCGCAAATCTGGTCCACGGTGTAGGTGGGCAGGTTGTAGATGAGCTCGAGCTCGGGGTTCACGCGGGCGAGAGCGGTCTCCAGCTTGTCGCGGAACAGTGCCTCGTCCAGCATGTCCTGCATGCGCAGGCCAATGCGCGCCATCTTGTCCTGATAGCACGGACCGATGCCGCGCTTGGTGGTACCGATGTTCTTCTTGCCGAGTTTCTGCTCAAAGGCGCCATCCAGATCGATGTGGTACGGCATGATGATATGCGCGTTGCCGCTAATCTTGAGGTTCTTGGTGGTGATGCCGTCGGCCTCGAACATGTCGATCTCCTCAAGGACAACCTTGGGGTTGACGACGCAGCCGTTACCGATCACCGACACGTGGTCGGAATACATGATGCCGGAGGGCACCTGGTGCAGACCGTACTTCTTGCCGTTGACGACGATGGTGTGACCGGCGTTGTTGCCGCCCGAGTAGCGCACGACGGCATCGAAGTCGCCGGCGACCAGGTCGCAAATCTTACCCTTGCCCTCATCGCCCCACTGGGCACCGACCAAAACGGTTGACGGCATGTTTACTCCTTACATTCATGGACTGTCTACGCGCCACGGCGGCACGCAGAAGCACAAAACATTCCCAGTATACCCGTGCAACGGGCGCCTGTCCTACTCCTCGGCATGTGCCCCATCAAGCTCATAGAACTTGGTGGATGCCGGCAGGAACATCAGGTCGACGTCGCCGATCGGGCCCGAACGGTTCTTGGCCACGACGATACGCGTAACGCCCTCGTCGGGTCGATCGTCGCGCGAGGCTTCGGCCTCGTCGGCGGAGCGGTCCAAGAACATAACGATATCGGCGTCCTGCTCGATGGAGCCCGATTCACGAAGGTCGGAAAGCTGCGGGCGCTTGCCGGTACGGGATTCGACCTGACGCGAGAGCTGCGACAGCGCGATGAGCGGGATCTTGAGCTCCTTGGCCATGATCTTCAGACCACGCGACATCTCCGAAACCTCGACGGTACGGCTCTCAGAGCGGCGTCCCGGCGGAGGACTCACCAGCTGCAGGTAGTCCAGGATGATGATTGCCTTCTCCTTGTTATGGAGCATACGGCGGCTCTTGGCGCGAATCTCGGTCACTGTGGTGCCGGGCGTATCGTCAATCAGAATATCGAGCTTGGACAAGGTCTGCGTAGCCTCGTTGATATTGGCCCACTGCTCGGGGCTAATGCGGCCCATGCGGAAGTCACTGATCGAGATCATGGCGTAGGCGCAAATCAGACGCTGGGCAATTTCCTTGCCCGACATCTCCAGCGAGAAGAAGCCGACGGTATAACCAGCAGCGGCAGCGTTGAGCGCCAGATTCAGAGCGAACGACGTCTTACCCACGGCAGGACGGGCGCCGATGATGATGAGCTGACCCTCGCGGAAGCCCATGAGCATACGGTCGAGCGACGGGAAGCCCGTGGGCACGCCCGCAGCCTGGCCACCGGCCTGGCACACTTCCTCGGCCTCGTTATAGGCCTCGACCATAAACTCGGTCAGCGTCTTGTAGCTCGACTTGACCTCGCGCGCCGTAACCTTGAGCAGCTTGCTCTCGGCCAGCTCGACAACCTCTTTGGTGTCGGTGGGGGCGTTATAGGCCAGCGCGTTGATCTCGTTGGTGGCGCCGATCAGCTCACGCAGCATCGAATCACGGCGAACGATGGCGGCATGGTGCTGCCAGTTGACGAGCGACAGGGTCTGACCCATCAACTCCAAAATGTACGCTTCGCCGCCCACGGCATCGAGCTTGTTGATGCTTCGCAGGTAATCGATCAGCGAGATGGAGTCGATGGGAATGCGGCTGTTGTACATATCGACCATCGCGGCATAGATGGTCTTATGAATGGGCCGGTAGAAGTCATCGGGCTGCAGCTCGACCTGGGCCTCTTCGACCACCTCGGGCGATAGCAGCATAGCGGCCAGTACATTGGCCTCTGCATCTTGGTTTTGGGGAAGACCCAACTTTGAGCCGCGGTCCTCGACCGTCAGCCCGGTCTCCCTATCGTCATATGCCATGAGCATCCTCATTCATATCGCTTGCGAGCATCCATAGTATCAGCCACGGTCCCAAAACGCGCCGCACGCCGACAATCATCACCGAACCAAACGGATGAACGGTCCTGTGTATAGGACTTCGACGCAACGTTCACCATGACACTCACTCAGCGCAAAAAACAAAAGGGCGCCCTGGTTTCCCAGAGCGCCCTTCTTAGAACAAGATTGTTGCGTTGCAGCAAATGCTACTCGGCAGCAGCCTCAGTCTCGACCTCGGCGGTCTCGGCCTCGGCGACCTCAGCGGCCTCCTCGACCTCAGCCTCGGCAGCGAGCTCCTCGGCGGTAACGCCGACGAGAACGACAACCTCGGCCTTGATCTCGCGGTACAGCGAGATGGCAACGGTGTGGGCACCGGCAACCTTGATGGGCTTACCGAGCTCGACGCGCTTGCGGTCGATGTCCATACCGAGCTGAGCCTTGATGGCATCAGCGATCATAGCGGCGGTAACGGAGCCAAAGAGGATGCCCTCGTCGCCGACCTTGACGTCAACGGTGACCGTCTTGCCCTCGAAGGCAGCCTTGGTCTCGTTGGCGGTAGCCAGACGGACGGCCTCGCGCTTGGCGATGTTGTTGCGACGCTCGTCAAGCTGCTTGAGGTTGCCCTTGGTGGCGGCAACAGCGAGCTTCTTGGGGAACAGGAAGTTCTCAGCGTAACCCTGAGCGACCTCTACGACGTCACCCTCGCCGCCCTTGCCCTTGATCTCATCGAGAAGAATAACCTTCATGATGCGTCTCCCTTCTTAGCCGCGGTCGCGGTTGCCACGAGAGGAAACCACGGGGACGGTGTACGGCAGGAGAGCCATCTCGCGGGCGCGCTTGATGGCATTGGCGATGTCATGCTGATGCTGCGTGCAAGCGCCAGTGACGCGACGGGGCTTGATCTTGCCACGGTCGGTCATGTACTTACGGAGAAGCTGAGTGTCCTTATAGTCGATGAACTCAGTGTTCTCCTTGCAGAACTGGCAGTACTTACGACGCGGCTGACGTGCAGAAAAATCATTAGCCATGTCAAAATACCTTTCATTTGGCAACTTCGGCGAACCGAAGCCGCCTCTCACTCAAAAATA
The DNA here is from genome assembly GCF_040092475.1 of Collinsella sp. CLA-ER-H10. Lineage (NCBI taxonomy): Bacteria > Bacillati > Actinomycetota > Coriobacteriia > Coriobacteriales > Coriobacteriaceae > Collinsella > Collinsella sp. CLA-ER-H10. The sequence continues at coordinate 50,818 of NZ_JBBNLM010000008.1, read as the reverse complement.
GGTGAACAACCCTTAGAACGGGATGTCCTCATCGTAGACGTCGACCGCGGGCGGCGTAGCCACCGGCGCGGCAGGACGTGCTGCGGGCGCGGGAGCTGCGGGGGCGTAACCGCCCTGATCGTAGCCACCCTGGCCACCACGGGAGCTCATAAACTCGATCTCATCGACGATGACCTCAAGCTTGCTCCGGCGCTGGCCGTCGCGCTCCCAAGAGCTGTAGCGCAGCTTGCCCTCGATCGCGACCTTGTTTCCCTTTGCCAGGAAACGGCTCACGGCCTCGGCGCGGGTGCCGAACATGGTGCAGTCGACAAAGTTGGGATAGTCCTCCCACTCGCCAGTCTGCGCGTTGCGGCGACGATCGTTCACGGCAACGCCAAAGGACAGAACCTGGGTTCCGCCGGCGGTGGCGCGCAGCTCGGGATCGCGGGTGAGGTTACCGGTGATGTTCACTCGATTGATGCTCATAACTCACTACTTCCTCTTGGGGCACAAGCCCAGTCCAAAACGACAGTCTTACTCCTGGTCGTCGCGACGGACGATCATGTGGCGGACCACAGCGTCGGTGATGCGCAGGACGCGATCAAGCTCGGCGATCTGGGTAGGATCTGCGTGGAAGTTGATGAGGGTGTAGTCACCATCGGTGAGGTCGTTGATCTCGTAGGCGAGCTTGCGCTTGCCCCACTCGTCAACGGAGTCGACCTTGCCAGCGCCCTCAGCGATCGTGGTATCGATACGCTTCATAACAGCGAGACGAGTCTCGGGGTCGAGCGACGGGTCAACAAAGAACAGCAGTTCATAAGCCTTCATATTGTCACCTCCTCTGGGCAAATGTGGCTTCAGGTCGTGAAGGTGCGCCTGAAGCAGGAAAAGACTTGGTAATAATATCTTTCAACCTCCTAGGCTGCAAGAATATGCAGCTACAACCTCATGACCTCCACATATGCCCATACTCGCACGGTGTTTCATGCGCATTCCAACCAAATGCCGACCAAATGCTTGACGGATTTGTGGACAAGATACGGTGCCGCGGGGACAAGCTGAGCCAAGCCGCAGGTCAACGGGCACAAGGCTGTGGTCGCAAAATGCATACCAGTGGCCCACAGCACCAATCAAAGATTTTTAAATTCATTGCCAAGTCGCTTATGAATACCCTTTTTGAACAATTGAGTTGATCAACCACGCTGGTCGGAAGCCGTTTTTTGGCACCTCAAACCCCACTGCAACGCCAAGTGCGGCCAAGCGTTTTAAAAAATGCTAAGTTTTCGGCTTGCACCTTGCGATTCCTCGTGTATACTAACTTTCGCATTTAACGGAGAGTTGTCCGAGTGGCCGAAGGAGCACGATTGGAAATCGTGTAGGCGTCAAAAGCGTCTCCAGGGTTCAAATCCCTGACTCTCCGCCAGTTAATTCCAAAGCAGGCCTTTGAGCCTGCTTTGTTTTTACCCCACGCGGAGGGGTGGCAGAGTGGTTGAATGCGGCGGTCTCGAAAACCGTTTGGCCTGTATAAGGTCACGAGGGTTCGAATCCCTCCTCCTCCGCCATTTTGGTTGAGAAAGCTCCCAAGAATGGGAGCTTTTTTGTTATCGAAATACGTCTCGATCCCACGCTTCCCCAAACATGTACGTCAGCCTCAAAAAACGACATTTTTCGACATCTTTGGAGGCTGACGTACACGTTTGGATTGAGCTCACGGGAGCGGCGCTATTCGGAAGGTGCCTCCTCGTCTCGTATGCTTTTCCAGTTGCGGATAAGTGCCTTGCGTAGTTCGTTTTGTTTTCTCTGGTACCCGGTGTCGGTACAGCGAGGCATGCCGAGTGCTTCGCGAATGTTGTTCATGGCGCGGTGAAAGGCGAGCTGGCTGCCGAACTGAGCCGAAGTGAGCGTAACGATTCGATATCCCATTTGGGAGAGGACGGCCTCTCGCTCCGCATCTGCTCCCTTGCGCTCGAACTCATCGTGAAAGCCACCCTTATATTCGATACCGAGCTCCTTGCGCTTATAGGCAACGAGCGCATCGATTTTGAGCAATCGACCTTTGGTGCAATGCCAGAGACGTTGAGGGATCTCGAGCGGTTTGTTGAGTTCGATACGTCGGATGCCAACGCCGCCTTCGCTTGTTGAGAGCGAGAGAGCGATTGCCGAAGCGGTTTCCATAGGCGAGGCTGAGTGATCGTAGATGTGCCTGAGCGCGAGCCGTGCACGCGTGGCGCCGGGTTTGCCGGGGTGCCGATCGAGCAGTTCGGTTATTTCATCCTTGGAGGTGGTGGCTGGCTGCTCGGTATAAGGGCCGGCGGGTTTGAGTCCTATGCAATAATCGCCGCAAACTTCGTAGCCGTATTCGAGGTATTCGATCCTATCCATCCACTCGGCAGCGAGCACGAAGGTGAAGGCTTCGTCGATGATGAAGATTCCGGGCGTCAACTCGTCAATATGCTCATAGGGAAGATTTTGTCCAAGAATGTGGCAATTGACGCCCTTGGTGCGAATTCGCTCGAATTCGAATACAACCGAGATGTCGATAGCCTTGAGCATATCGGGTGGAATGCCGCAGTCGACTAGGGCCTGCCGTATGCGCGCAACGCGTTGCTGGGTAGAGAGGCCCTGCGCACCTATCTTGTAATCGCGTTGCGCAAGAGACTGCACCAAATTCTGGGGTGCATGATGGACAAGCCATGCGGTTTTATGCGAAATGAGAACAGGGGTATCCATTGAGGGCCTCTCGCTCTGAGCCGGTATCCAACTCTTATGTCCGTTGAAGTGGGGAAATATACCGGATGTGAGTAAATCAACTCACTCATGCTGTGAGTTCAATCCAAACATGTACGTCAGCCTCCAAAGATGTCGAAAAATGTCGTTTTTGGAGGGCGACGTACATGTTTTGGACCCCTGGCATTCCAGCAATGCCATGTCAGCATCCGCTGCCAACCGTTTACCGAGCAATAGGGTCGCAATCGGCGCTGAACATGTACTATGTACGGGCATTGTCCAAATCCGTAATCCAAAGGACCCCATCTTGCCCGTCGTCGCCGCTATAACCGTTACTTCACACGCCTCGGATGCCATGGTCGCTATTCCGTTTTGGCTCGAGATGTTCGCTGTTGTCGCTGCATCGATCTCGGGTGTGCTGGTTGCGCGCGAGCACAAGCTCGACCTGGTGGGCGCGGTCGCGCTCGCGGTGGTCTGCGGTCTGGGCGGCGGTCTTTTGCGCGATATGACGCTCCAGGTCGGCAACGTCTACATCCTCAACCAGCCGATGGCGCTGCCGCTTTCCATTGCCACGGCAGCCATCATCTATATTTTCCCGGCAATCGTCGACAAACCCGAAAAACTCATTCCCCTGCTCGATATCATCTCGGTCGGCATCTACGCCGCCACTGGAGCAGACAAGGCGCTGGTCTACGGCTTTGCGCCGGCGGTGTGCATCATGATGGGCTTCTTCACCGCAGTAGGTGGCGGCATGCTGCGCGACGGCTTTATGGGCGTGGTTCCGGGTATTTTCCAACGCACTAACTTTTATGCCATCGCGGCCATCGCCGGATCGACAAGCTACGTGTGTCTCGTTATGAGCGGCATCATGAGCAATGTCGCCGCGCTGATCGTATGCGTTGTCGTGACCATGGGTCTGCGCTGGCTCTCGCTGCGCTTTGACATCAAAAGCCCCACCGAAGAAGACATCGCACGCTTTTTGCACCGCAAAAAATAGGTGGCGCGGGCCCATCCTTCGAAATGCAACCGAGAGGTTCTTTTAGAGCGCCCGCGCGTTGGGTACCCTGTTAGGTATATGCCGAACTCCTAACAAAAGGATCAACCATGACTTTCAATCAAACCGCGGCGGCGCCGTCACACAAGATGCGTCGCTGCCTGCTTATGGCATTCGCGCTCATCGCGCTCGCGCTCACCGCACTTCCCACGGCGTCGTTCGCCGGCACGGACACCGCAGGAAACGTACTTGCGACCGACAATGACGTCGATCCGTCTGGCGTCGAGGGTGACTTGTACTGGGCCGGCCAGGCCCTCAACTTGGACGATGCGTCCATTGACCGCGATATCATCGCCGCGGGCGATACCCTCTCTATCCGCGACTGCACGGTGGGCGGCGCCGTCCGCTTGGCGGCACGCACTATCGATATCGCCAAGACCACGGTTGATGGCAGCGTCACGGTCGTCGGTCAGCACGTTGTGCTCAATTCCGACAGCACCGCCAACTGTTTTTACGCGATAGGCGAGACGGTTGCCCTGCGCGGCTCTACCAAGTCGGCAGCGCTTGCGGGCAACACGGTGACCATCGATGGCACCGTCGAGGGCGATGTCGAGGTTTGGGCCGACAAGCTCATCCTGGGCAAGAACGCCCACATCACCGGCACCGTGAACGCGCACGTCTCCGAGGACCCCGAGCGCGCCGCGGGAGCCGAGGTCGGCGCACTCAAGATCGACCGCACCGAGAACGAGGATACTTCCACCGTTAACGATGTCATCGGCGGTATCGTCGCCGCGGCACTCTCGACCTGCTTTGTCGCTCTGCTGCTCGAGCTCGTCTTTCCGCGTGCGACTGCCAGCGCCGCCGGTATGCTCCACCAGCGCCCCATGCCCCTGTGGGTGAGCGGTCTTCTGGGCACGATTGCTATCGTCCCCGCCGTCCTACTGCTGATTATCTCCATCGCTGGTCTATCGCTTGCCGGAGCCCTCATGTGCGGCGTTATCGGCATCGCATTGGTGTCGAACGCCTTTGCGGGGTGCGCGATCGCCCGCATGGTCGGACACAGCCAAAACCGCTACGCCATGGCAGCCGTGGGTGGCATCGCCGCAGGCGCCCTCACAGGGCTTCCCCTCGTAGGCGGCTTCATCAGCGGCGTGGCCTTTGTCTTTATGCTCGGCTACATCATCCAGATCATCTGGCGCAACGCCCGCCTCAAGCCGCAGCAGCCGACTAACACGCCGGGACTCCCCACCGCTTAGCAGCTAACCGCCACAAAGATGCCAAGCACCTTTGTGGCGGCGCAAACGAACCTGCCCCCTGCACCAAAAAGGGCGCCGACCATCGCGGTCGACACCCTTTCTCGTTAGACGCTATAAAGCCCAGCGCTTATTTGTTGACCTGGCCGGCGCGGACGGCAGCCTTCTTGCGGTCGGTGGCGTTGAGCAGACGCTTGCGCAGGCGGATGTTCTTGGGAGTGATCTCCACCAGCTCATCGTCGGCGATGTACTCCAGCGCCTCCTCCAGCGAGAAGGTGCGGGGCGGCACCAGCTGGACGGAGATATCGGAGGTCGAGGAACGCTGGTTGCCCAGGTTCTTGGTACGGGCGATGTTGACGACCATGTCGCCGGCCTTGCTGCGCTCGCCCACGATCATGCCCTCGTAGCACTCGGTGCCCGGCTCAACGAACAGCTGGCCGCGCTCCTGCAGCGTACCCAGAGCGTAGGCAACGGCCTTCTCGGTGGTCATGGAGATCATGGCGCCGTTCTGGCGGTTGCCGATCTCGCCGGCGTAAGGACCATACTCCAGGAAGGTGTGGTAGAACACGCCCTCGCCGTGGGTGACGTTCATGATGCGGTTCTTAAGCCCCATGATGCCGCGCGTCGGGATCTTAAACTCGAGGTGCGTCACGATGCCCGAGGTGTCCATGCTCGTCATGATGCCGCCGGAGGTACCGAAGACCTCAACGACCTTGCCCGAGTACTCGTCCGGGCACTCAACGACGGCCTGCTCGACAGGCTCCATCTTGTTGCCGTTCTCGTCCTTCTTAAACAGAACGCGGGGACGGCCGACCTGGAACTCAAAGCCCTCGCGGCGCATGGACTCCATCAGAACAGACAGGTGCAGAATGCCGCGGCCCGAGACCTCGACGCCGCTCTTGTCCTCGAGCTCCTCGATCTTCATGGTCACGTTGTTCTCGGCCTCGTTGAACAGGCGCTCCTTGAGCTGACGGGCGCCCACGATGTCGCCGTCACGGCCGACGAGCGGGGAGGTCGAAGCCTCAAAGACGATGGACAGGGTCGGCGGGTCGATCTCGATGGGCTCGAGCTCGACAGGGTTCTCGGGGTCGGTGTAGACATCGCCGATATCGGTGCGTTCAATACCCACGACAGCAGCGATATCGCCGGCGCCGACTTCCTGGCACTCGGTGCGGCCCAGATAGTCGAAGGTAAAGAGCTGCTTGACGGTGGCGGTAGCGCTGGAGCCGTCGTTCTTCACAACCAGGATCTGGTCGCCCTGGTGAATGGCGCCGGAGTACACGCGACCGATACCGATGCGGCCGACGAAGTTGGAGTGGTCGATGGTCACGCACTGCATGGCCAGCGGGGCGTTCTCGTCAACCTCGGGGGCGGGCATATCGTCGATGATCATATCGAGCAGCGGGTACATGTCCATATTGCCGTCGTTGGGGTCAAGACGGGCAAAGCCATTCATGGCGCTGGCGTAGACCACGTGCTCCATGGCGAACTCAAGCTGGTCGTCGGTGGCGCCCAGGTCGGCCATGAGGTCCAGGCAGTCGTTGTAGGCCTTCTCGGGGTTGGCGCCCGGACGGTCGATCTTGTTGATGACGATCATGATCTTGAGGCCGGTATCGATAGCGTGACGCAGCACGAAGCGGGTCTGGGGCATGGGGCCCTCAAAAGCATCGACCAGCAGCAGGGCGCCGTCGGCCATACGCAGCACGCGCTCGACCTCGCCGCCAAAGTCGGCGTGGCCCGGGGTGTCGATGACGTTGATCTTAACGTCCTTGTACTCGATAGAGATGTTCTTGGCGAGAATCGTGATGCCGCGCTCGCGCTCCTGGTCGTTTGAATCCAGGACGCGGTCCTCGACCTGCTGGTTGGCACGGAAGGCGTCCGTGGCACGCAGGAGCTTGTCGACCATCGTCGTCTTGCCGTGGTCGACGTGGGCGATGATGGCGATGTTCCTCAGATTGTCTACGCGCATGTAGTTCCCCTATCTTCTATCCATATACAAACGGCACGCGTATGCGGCCCGCCCAGCGATACAACGCTCAGCGGGAATATTGAGCCTTTTACCGAAAACTCGTTTATTTTAGCGATTTTAGATGAGAGGGGTTTCCTCACCTGCAGGTTCAGGGTCGCTCCACATAAAACCATCGCCGGCGCCCATGCCCTCATACAGCACATATGCCGAAAAACCACTCTCGAGCGTGGTTTCGAAGAAGCTCACGAGCAGAGCATCGTGATAGCCGCCGTCAATCTCGACGCAGCCGGTGTAGCCGATGGCATAGCGAGCGATACGGCCCAGGCCCTCGTCCTTAAGACCCATCTTGTGCTCGGAGATAAAGTTGGTGGCCGCCTCGAGGCACGCCTCTTCGCCATCCTCATCGAGCGCTGCCAGATAACGGTTGGAAGCGGCGTCCTCAATTGCCACGACCACGCCGGGGTTTTCACCGGCGGCAAGGTCGTCCAAGAACGCACCGATCAGATCGCACACCATAGCGTCGAGCTCGGCGGAGACGTTACCGGCGTCCTGCATATCCTGTGCCATCTTTAGACCTTCCCATCGAGTCTGGCGTCGTTACAGTTCTTGCGCCTCGGCGGCGATCTTAGCGGCAGCGTCGCGGGCGCGCATCATATCCATCGCGCGCTTGTCGAGCACCTTGATCTGACTGGTCAGCATTACCGCGTCGACCACGCCCCAGATCACCAGGCCCGTAGAGATCGAAAACCCAAGCGCACCAACTGTACCACGAAGGCGCGAGCAGATTGCCGCGACAAGGGCGGAGACGACAACCATCTTGATAAACGAGCCGCGGCGTTCGCGAATCGTGCGGGCCTGCGTCACATAGGCAATGCGCGCCGCCTCGGACGCCTCAGAGCGCATCTGGGCCTCGCGGGCGATCGCAGCCGCCTCAGCCGATACGCGGGCACCCATCAGCGACCTCTCCGCTCGCGTACCAGACATTTAGAAATCATCGGGGGAGAGCGTATGGACGAACTCGTCGAACTTCTCGAACTCTTGCTCGTCGTCGACTTCCTCGGCATGGGCAGAAACGGTGCCCAGGCGATTCATGATGTCGTCCTCCACAAACATGGGGGCATTGCTGCGCACGGCAAGGGCAATGGCATCACTGGGACGCGCATCGATCTTATGCTCGTTGCCATCGGCCAACACGACAACCGTCGCGTAAAACACGGGCGGCTCGGCGCGAACGATTTCGATGCGTTCGAGCTTGGCACCCAGGGCGCCAACAGTATCGAGCAACAGGTCATGGGTAATCGGGCGCTCGGCGCGGCCGCTATCGATGCCGCGGCTGATGGCAGCGGCTTCAAACGAACCAGTTTGAATGGAAAGGGAACGCAGTGGCGCGGGCGAGTCCGATTTGCTGCAGCGCTCGCGAAGCACGATAAGCGATGGCACGGGACCGGCGGCCATGACGATGGTCTCTATGTCGACACGAACCATGGAACACCTCCGGTACGTAGCGGTTAACACGCGGCAAGGTCGCCGCATTGAATAGCTATACTACCCAATCTTTCGCACAGCACACAAAACCAAAATGAGATTTATCGCAGACAAGAAAAAAGCCCCGAGGCAACGCCCCAGGGCTCTTCACAGTTTTGATGGTGGACCTGACAAGATTCGAACTTGTGACCTCCCGGTTATCAGCCGGACGCTCTAACCAACTGAGCTACAGGTCCATCATGGTGGAGGTTAGGGGGATCGAACCCCTGACCTCAGGCTTGCAAAGCCCGCGCTCTCCCAGCTGAGCTAAACCCCCACGGAGACAGTAATAAACACCCCAGCGGCGACTCGGCTCTCGCTGGGGTGTTTATTGCGAAAGAAAGTGGTGGACCTGACAAGATTCGAACTTGTGACCTCCCGGTTATCAGCCGGACGCTCTAACCAACTGAGCTACAGGTCCATCGCGCAAGGGATATATTAGACGAGTCGTTACGCGCGCGTCAACAACTTTTTTGAAAATCTTTGAGGGGTGTCGCCCCCGGCTGCCCGGCGGCATGCGAAGTCGCCTGCTCGGACAGTCCTGCTCGCACGGAGAGCACATTAAGTGCTCTCCTGCTCGTGCGGAACTCGCGATCGACTTCGCATGCCGCCGGGCAGCCGGGGGCGACGTGGGGTTCAAAGGTTTTCAAAAAAGCGGTCGGCGCGCAGTGCGCCGACCGCCGATATATGGGGTCTGATGATTTTTACCAGCTAGAGCCTCTTACTCGTCTAGGAGATCTTCTGGCATGTCGTTGCCATCGCCTAGATCGACTGGGGCTTCTTCGGGGGCAGAACCGTCTTCTGTTGCTTCGCCTTCGGGCTTCTCTTTGGCTGCCGTCATGCGGGCTACGGCGCATACGCGGTCGTTGTCGTCGACGGTCATCATCTTGACGCCCTGGGTGGCACGGCCGGTCTGGCTGATCTCGTCGGTCTTGACGCGAATGACCGTCGCGCCCTCCGTCACGATGAACAGCTCGTGCTGTGGGCCCACCGTCTTCATGGCCGCGAGGTTACCCTTACGCTCGGTCATTTGGATGGTGTAGACGCCCTGACCGCCGCGATTCTGCTCCGGATAGTCCGCGACCGGCGTGCGCTTGCCGTAGCCGCGCTCGGTGATGACGAACAGATCGCCGTTGCCGTTAGTGACTTCCATGCCCAGAACGCTCACACCGTCCTTCAGACCGATACCGCGAACGCCGCTGGTGTCGCGGCCGGTGGCGCGCACCTGCTCCTCGGAGAACATGATCGCCTTGCCCGCGGTGGTGGCCAGGATAATCTTGTCGCCCTCGCGCACGCGGCGCACGTTCAGCAGCGCGTCGTCGTCACGCAGGTTGATAGCAATCAGGCCGTCGCGACGGCTGCGGTCATATGCGCTCATCACGGTCTTCTTGACCATGCCGCTCTTAGTGGCAAACATCAGGTACTCGTCGGCCGGGAACTCGCGGCAGCTGATGACGCTCGCGATCTTCTCGCCTTCCTCGAAGGGCAGCAGGTTGACAATCGCGGTACCGCGCGCCTGGCGCGTACCCACCGGCAGCTCGTGCACCTTCAGGCGATAGACCTTGCCCTTGCTCGAGAAGAACAGCACGTACTCGTGCGTGGACGCGATGAACATCTCATCGATAACGTCATCCTCTTTGAGGTTGACGCCCGACACGCCCTTGCCACCGCGCTTCTGGGCGCGGTAGGCAGCCACCGGGATACGCTTAACGTAGCCGGTATGGGTAATGGTCACGACCATATCCTCGTCGGCAATGAGGTCCTCGACGTCCAGGTCCTTCTCGACATGGCTGATCTCGGTGCGGCGCTTATCGCCGAACTTCTTGGAGATCTCGCGCATCTCCTCCTTGATGACGCCCAGAATCTTCTCCTCGTGCGCCAGCAGGTCCTCGTAGTAGGCGATGGCGCGGCGCAGGCCGTCCAGCTCTTCTTGGATCTTGTCTCGCTCCAGGCCGGTCAGGCGGCGCAGCTTCATCTCGAGGATGGCCGTGGTCTGCTCGGGCGTAAAGCCAAAGCGCTCGATCAGGCGGCTGCTGGCCTCGGAGTCGGTCTGCGAGGAGCGGATGATGCTGATGACCTCGTCGATATGGTCAAGGGCCATCAGGTAACCCTCGAGGATATGCGCGCGGGCCTGGGCCTTCTTAAGGTCGAAGCGGGTGCGGCGGGTGACGACGTCGACCTGGTGGTCGATGTAGTGCTGCAGCATCTCGCGCAGGCTCAGGCATTTGGGAACGCCGTTGACGAGTGCCAGGTTGTTGGCGCCAAAGGTCGTCTGCAGCGAGGTGTACTTATACAGATTGTTGAGCACGACCTGCGGAATGACGCCCTTCTTGAGCTCGATGACCAGACGGATGCCCTTCTGGTTGGACTCATCGCGCATATCCGAGATGCCCTCGATGCGCTTGTCGTTGACGAGCTGGGCAATCTTCTCCTGCAGGGTGCCCTTGTTGACCATGTAGGGAATCTCGGTGAAGACCAGGCGGCTGCGACCGGTCTTGGTGGACTCAACGTGTGCCTTGGCGCGCACGGTAATGGAGCCGCGGCCGGTCTCGTAGCTCTGCTTAATGCCGGCGCTGCCCATGATGATGGCGCCGGTGGGGAAGTCCGGACCGGGCATGATCTGCATGAGCTCGTCGACGGTGGCGTCGGGGTTGTCGATCAGGTAGCAGGTGGCCTCGATCGCCTCGGTGAGGTTATGCGGAGCGATGTTGGTGGCCATGCCGACGGCGATGCCCTGGCTGCCGTTGACCAGCAGGTTGGGGAAGCGCGCAGGCAGCGCCACGGGCTCGGCGAGTGATTCGTCGTAGTTGGGCTGCCAGTCGACGGTATCCTTCTGCAAGTCACGCAGCAGTTCCATGGCGGGCTTTGCCAGGCGGCTCTCGGTGTAACGCATGGCTGCCGCGCCGTCGCCGTCGATGTTACCGAAGTTGCCGTGACCGTCGATGAGCGGCGTGCGCATGGAGAACCACTGTGCCAGGCGGACCATGGCCTCGTAGACCGCGAAGTCACCGTGCGGATGGTACTTACCGATAACTTCGCCGACCGTCCAAGCTGACTTCTTGTGCGGGCGGTTGGGGTAGATGCCGCTCTCGTTCATCGCGTACAGAATGCGGCGGTGCACCGGCTTTAAGCCGTCGCGCACGTCCGGCAGGGCGCGCGCTGTGATAACCGACATCGAATACTCAATGAACGACTGCTTCATCTCGCGACCGAACTCCGAAATCTGGAGCTGGCCGCCGTTGATATCCTCGCCGGCCGAGGCGCCGCGATCGACTTCGCCAAAGCTCTCCTCGAGCTCGGCGTCGTCTTCTTCCTCATCATCATCGGCATCGGGGTTATAGGCGTCCGGATCGCCGTCCTCGCCCTGCTCAGCACGGGCAAGCAGGCGCTTCAGATCATCGGGCATACCGGCATCGCCGGCCTCGTCCATACCCTCGTTATTGTTGATATCGTCTGCCACGTTACCTCCTCTTAAGCGTCAAGGAAACGCGCATCATGCGCATGTTTTTCAATGTACTCGCGGCGATAGCCGACCTCGGAACCCATCAGCTCGCGCACGGCGCGGTCTGCCACCACGGCGTCCTCGATCGACACGCGCTGCAGGATGCGGGTCTTGGGGTCCATCGTCGTCGAGGCAAGCTGCTTGGGGTCCATCTCGCCCAGGCCCTTGTAGCGCTGGACGGTATAGCCCTTGCGCTTTTTGGTGATCTTGCCGTCCTTGGCCTTGCCGTCCTCGTCGTTATCGTCGGGGTTCAGGCCCAGGCTCTGGATGGTGTCGCGCAGGATCTCGTCTTCGGGCTGGCGGCCGTTGGGATACACGTAGTGGATCTTGTTGCGCACCTTAATGCCAAAGATGGGCGGGCAGGCAACATAGACGTAGCCGGCATCGATCAGCGGACGCATGTACTTGTAGAAGAACGTCAGCAGCAGGATGCGGATATGCGCGCCGTCGACGTCTGCATCGGTCATGATGATGATCTTGTGGTAGCGCGCCTTGGTGATATCGAAGTCGCCGCCGTCGCCGGCACTCGTCGTGACGCCGCAGCCGATCGCGGTAATCAATGACTGGATGGTGTCACTCGAGAACGCGCGATGGTCACCAACGCGTTCGACGTTCAAAATCTTGCCGCGCAGGGGCAGAATCGCCTGGATGTCTCGGCGACGGCCGTCCTTGGCTGAACCGCCTGCCGAGTCACCCTCTACGATGAAGAGCTCGGTCAGCTCGGCATCGCGCACCGAGCAGTCGGCGAGCTTACCGGGCAGGGACGCCGTCTCGAGCAGGCTCTTGCGACGGGTCGCTTCGCGCGCCTTGCGGGCGGCGTTGCGGGCCTTGCATGCCTGCTGGGCCTTCTTGACGATCTCGCGAGCGGGCTTGGGATGCTCCTCGAGGTAATCGGCGAGGCCGTCGGTCACGATCTTGAGCGTCAGCGCGCGCATATAGGAGCTGCCGAGCTTGGCCTTGGTCTGGCCCTCAAATTGCGGGTCGGGCAGCTTGACCGAGATAACGGCCGAAAGGCCCTCGCGCACATCGTCGCCGGTCAGGTTGGCGTCTTTTTCCTTGAGCAGGTTCTGTTTGCGCGCGTAGTCGTTGATCACACGGGTGAGCGCGGTGCGGAAGCCCTCAAGGTGCATGCCGCCCTCGGGGGTGTAGATGTCGTTGGCAAACGACATGACGTTCTCGCCGTAACCGCTATTCCACTGCAGGGAAACCTCGACCTCGCCCATCTTGGTCACAGGCGCGTCCGGGTCCGATTTGCCCTCGATGTAGATGGGCTCCTTAAAGGCCTCGGGGACGTCCTTGCCCTCGTTGAGGAACTTGACGAAGTCGATGATGCCGCCCTCGTAGCAAAACTCCTCCACATGGGGAGTCGCCTCGCGCTCGTCGGTCAGCACGATTTTGAGGTTCTTATTGAGGAACGCCGTCTCCTGCAGACGGTTGTGCAGCGTATCGAAATCGTAGATGCAGGTCTCGAAGATCTCGTCGTCGGGCCAGAAGGTGACGGTGGTGCCCGTCGAATCCGAGGTGCCCACGACCTCCATCTTCTTAACGGTCTTGCCGCGCGAGAACTCCATCTCGTAGGTGTTGCCGTCGCGACGAACCTGAACGACCACGCGCTTGGACAGTGCGTTGACGACGGAGATACCAACGCCGTGCAGGCCGCCCGAAACCTTATAGGCCGAGTTATCGAACTTACCGCCGGCGTGCAAGATCGTCATGACGACCTCGAGCGTCGGGATCTTTTTAACAGGGTGCTCGTCGACGGGGATGCCGCGCCCGTTGTCGACGACCGTGATGGAGTTGTCGGCGTGGACCGTCACCTGGATCTCGGTGCAGAAACCGGCCATGGCCTCGTCGACGGAGTTGTCAACGATCTCCCACACCAGGTGATGCAGACCGCTGGCGCTCGTCGAGCCGATATACATGCCCGGGCGCTTACGAACGGCCTCGAGACCTTCGAGAATCTTAATCTCGCCGCCATCGTAATCGTTTTCGTTTGCCACACGTCCTCCTTCAGTCAAGAAAATGTGTACAGCCTTACTAGTTTATCGTAAAAAAATACCCTCGGGAACGAGGGTATTTGGCTCTACAAGGCCACCAGATGCGATTTAAGGCTCTTTTTTGCTTTGCACGCCCTTGGCCCACTCGGCACTGGCTCTCATGGCGTTCTCGAGGGCCTCGCGCAGTTTTTGGTCTTCGATGGGCGCCACTTGGCACTCAATCTCGGTGCGCTCGGCATCGCTGAGGTCGGCATGCGGGGCCGGCGGGCGCTCTGTCGTCGGCGGGCGCAGGCGCTCCTTGGCGGCGGGCGGCGTGTGACCGGGTGCGGTGGTTTTGAACACCAGGCCGTCCACATGCGCACCGGCGCGCTCCATGCGCGCGCGGATGATCTCGCGCAACAGCGTCATTTCCTGCGTCCACGAGGGCGAGTCGAGATACACCAGCAGTTCATTGGACTCGGGCAGGTAACGCAGCCCCGTCACATGCCGCCCCTCGCGCGTGCCCGAGCACACCGCGTTCCACGCGCGATAGACCGCGCGCGACTCCTCGGCAGCCTCCATCTGCGCACGGCGCTCAGGTATCGCAGCCGCCAGGATGCGTTGGCGCTCTGCGTTCAAAAAGCCACTGAAGGCGACCGTTTCGCTCTCGCGCTCGTAATTAGCACGTCTCACCCATGCTCACCACCTTGGCTCGATCAAGCAGGTCATCGGTAAAGTACCCCAGGTTGGTCGTGGTTATGACCGTCTGGATATCATCGCCGATCAGCCGCAGAAAAGCACCGCGGCGCTCGCCGTCGAGTTCGCTCATCACGTCGTCCAAAAGCAGCAGTGGGGCGGTGCCCAGGACATCGCGAGCCACGGCCACCTCCGCCACCTTCCAGGCCAGAACCAACGTTCGCTGCTGACCTTGGCTGGCAAATGAACGGGCGGAGCGACCCGCCACGGTAAACTCAATCTCATCGCGATGCGGTCCCACCAACGTCACGCCGCGGCGAATTTCCTCGTCGGCGTGCTCATCAAGGGCAGCCAGCATGCGCTCGTACGCCCAGCCCTTCAGTTCTTCGCGATCCTCGACCTGGGGCAAATCCCCCAGCGTGGACGTATAGGTCACGTTGGCGGCCTCACCGGATGCCACTTGCCCGTAGGCAGTGTGCACATGGCCCGCCAGCCGGTCGAGCAGGGCCAACCGGTGCACAAGCAGAGCCGAGCCCGCGCGGGCAATCGAATCGTTCCACGCGCCGAGCATCTCGCGGCAGCACCAGGTCTCCTTGAGCAAGGCGTTACGCTGGGTCACGCAGCGCCCATAGGTGCTCGCAAGATCGGCATAGCGTGCGCTCAGTTGCATGCCAAAGTCATCGAGGGCAGCGCGGCGCACACTGGCGCCTCGTTTAACCATGTCCAGATGGTCGGGGCAAAACAGCACGCTCGGCAGAACCCCGCGCACACCGGCGGCAGAACATCTCTTGCCGTTGCGGCTAAACGAGCGCTTACCGTCCTCCGCGTTCAATCCCATATCAAGCACGCGGCCGTCGCCCTCGAGCCTCAGCTCGACCTTGCACGATCCCACGCCGTCACGGACGAGCTCGGCTGCGGTCGGATGCCTAAACGAGGCGCCGCTCGTCAGCAGCTGCAGCGCCTCTATGAGATTGGTCTTTCCCGCCGCGTTGGGTCCCGCAAGTATCGTCACGCCCTCGTCCAAGGCAAGGCGATAGCTATCGAAGCTGCGGTAGTGCGCGACGGAAAGATCGCGGGCGAACATGGTCATGGCGCAACGCTAGATGCGGACCGGCATGACCAGGTACAGGTAGTTGATCTTGTCGTAGGACTTGAAGATGCCCGCCTGCGAGTAGCTCTTGAGCTCCAGCGTGATCTCCTTCTCCTTGGACAGGGCATTGAGGCAGCCGAAGATGTAGTGGTAGTTGAAGGCGATGGTACCCGACTCGCCCTCGGCCTCGACATCGATCGTCTCCTGTGCAAGGTCCTGGTCATTGGAAATGGAGGACAGGCCCATCTGCCCGTTCTCGACATCGATCTCGAACTTGACGGCGGGGTTGGCGCTCGCGATAACGGCCACGCGCTTGAGGGCGGCGTTAAAGGCGGCGACGTCAATCTTGACGCTCGTCACGCACGAATCGGGGATGAGCTGCTTGTAGTTGGGGTACACGCCCTCGATGCGGCGCGACACGTAGGTGGTATTGCCGGCCTCGAAGACGACCTGGGTGTCGGTAGCCCCGATCATGATGGTCGCCTGGCTGGCCATGATGTTCAGCGCGTCGTTAAAGGCGTCAGCCGGAACATTGAGCTCAAAGGAACCCTCGAGGGTCGAGGTCTCAACCTGCGTATCGCACACGGCCAAGCGGAAGGAATCGGTCGCCACCAGGCGCACGGTGTTGTTCTCGACCTTCATGTGCACGCCGCCCAGGATGGGGCGGGCCTTGTCGGTCGAGGTGACGCGCCATACGCGCCCGACCATCTCGGACAAGATATCGGTCGGCAGCTCCACGGCACTCTCGATGGCATAGGCCGGAAACTCGGGGAAGTCATTGGCATCGAGCGTGTTCAGGCGGAACGAGCTCTTCTCGCAACCAATCAGCACCTGGCGCTCGGACAGCTCAAAGGTGACCGGGGCATCGGGGAGGGTCTTAGTGATATTGGAGAGCATCTTACAGGGGATAACCATCTCGCCCTCTTCTTCGACATGCGCCGCGATGCGATGACGGATCGAGATGGTGTAGTTAGAGGTCTGGAATTCCAAGATGCCGTCTTGGGCCTTAACGAGCACGCCCGACAGGATGGGGAGGGTGGATGCCGAAGCGACACCCTTCATAACGACGCCGATGGCTTGTGTAAGCGAGCTCTGGCTGACGGTGAACTTCATCTTTTAATACCTTTCTATAGATATAAATATCTTAATAATAGTAATAGCACTGACGAAACTGTTGATTACTCCCAAAGACGCAGGTCAGACCCAAAAAGAGAATCGACAGCAACCTGTGTGCAACAGGGGTGGTTTTCCACGTTCAAAACCTGCGCAAAACTTTTCATCACCGCGGGTTGGGTTTTAGACACCTTATGCCCGTGGTTTCGACAAGTTTTCAACAGGTGTCTCTATTTCCCTACGAGCGCAGTGTAATTTTATCGCGCAGCGACTTGAGGTCTTCGGTGACGGTGCGGTCTTCCTGGATCATCTTCTGGACCTTTTTGTAGCTCGTGCTGACGGTCGAGTGGTTGCGGTTGCCAAATTCGGCGCCCACCGCCGTGGTCGTCATCTCGCACATCTCGATGGCCAGGTAGATAGCGATATGGCGTGCTTTGGCTATATTGGCGTTGCGACGCGGGCCGATGAGCTCCTCGTGCGTCACGCCGTACTGCTCTTCGATGACGGACTGAACCGTCTGGACGTTGATCTTTTTGGCCGATGTGTCGAAGTACTGGCTGGCGATGGCGTCGATATCGTCAAAGGTGAGCTCCCCGCCCTCGCGCTCGCGGTCGCCCGCCTCGCCGGCGCAGCGCTCGCAAAAGCTCTCGAGTTCGCGGATGTTGGTGCCCGAGACCTCGGCCATGTGTTTAAAGTGCTCGTCGGTCAGGTGCCCGCCGTCGCCCCCATAGGCCGCCAGCAGCGAGTCGTCGCCTGCCTCGGGAGCGGCGACGATGGTGTTCTCGTAATAGCGCTGCAAGATCTTGTATTTCATCTCGTAGCTGGGCTCTGCGACCAGGCAGAGCATTCCGGCGTTGAAGCGGCTGGTCAGACGCTCGTCCATGCTCAGGTCCTTGGGGGCGCGGTCTGCCGCGATGACGACCTTCTTGTTGTTGCGGATGAACTCGTCCATGAGCTGGAAAAAGTAGTCCACACTCGCGCGCTTGCCGATGATGTTTTGGATGTCATCGATGATGAGCACGTCCACGCCGTGGTACGCCTGCATGATGGGGGCGTTGCTCTTCTTTTGACGGTCGAACTCGGTCATCAGGTCGTCCAGATATGCCTGGGAGTTGGCATACTTGACCTTGATCTCGGGCGACTTCTCGGCGAGCTCGTTTTTGATGGCGAGCAGCAGATGGGTCTTGCCCAGCCCCGATTTGCCATAGATGAACAGGGATGTGCATGTGCCGCGCTCGTCCGCGAGGGCGGCAAACTTGAGTGCCGAGCGATAGGCGTGGCTGTTCTCGGGGCCGTAGACAAAGTTCTCAAAGGTAAATTTTGAGTTCGCGGCGAGCGGGGCTCCATCCGTATTCTGCTCGGCCGGCACGGTCGGTGCTGGCATGGGTGAAGCGGGGGTCGCAGCTTGCGTGGATTTGGTCGGCGCTCCGCCCTTCATCTGGTTCATCATGCGACGAAAATCATCGGCCGAGAGCGTGTTCTTGATTGCAATGCCCGAATCCGCGCCCGCCGCTGCGTCGTGAGCGATGGGCATGTGCGTGACGGGTGCGTTCGTTGACGTCGCCGCCGCGGTCGGCAACGGCGCCATGGTTTCACGGGAAACATCGCTGTGCTGGTGCTCGATTGTCGGCACGTCGCTTGCGGAGGCTGGTACCGTCGGGGAAGCAGCGGGAGCCGTGGCGGGCGCCGTCGCGGCAGCGGATTCCGTCGCGGCGCCTTGCGGCGCCACGATGTCGAGCGCAATCGGTGCAAAGGCGATTTCTTCCAGATAAGCCTCAATAGTCGGCTGATGCTTTTTGAGCTGCGCGATGGCAAAGCGCGAGGGGGCCTCGATCGTGAGCGTATCTTCGGTCAGGCTTATGGCGCGCGATTGCCCCAGCATGTTGATGAGGCGTGCATCTTGGCCGTCGCGCTGGCAAAAGGCGATGGCATCCCCCAGGATGATGCTTGCTTCCTCGTCCACTGTCTCTCCCGTTCTTTAGCTCTGAGCTCGCACGCGAGCGGCGCCGAGTTCGGTCAGATGGTATTTCTGGCCATGCTTGATGACCAAGCCGGCCTGCGCCAAGTCATTGAGCGTGCGTGACCAAGTGGGGGCCGAGTTTCCAAACGCCCTCGCAAGATCGGTTGCGCCGCACGCTTGATTTTGCGCCAGATAGCCCAGCGCGGCGTTGCCGCGATCGCTTACGAACACGTCCGGTTGTGGCTGTGCATACTGATTTACTGCATTAGGATACATCATTTGAGCTGCTGGTTGTTGAGAACTCTGCGTCGGCGGCATTTGCTGTTGAAAACTTTGAGGCCACTGTTGGTAAGGCTGCGGAGGCGTCTGCTGGGCCCAGGGGTTGTACTGCTGCTGCGGCATCTGCTGGTACGGCTGCTGATATCCCTGCTGGTACTGCTGCGGGAACTGCTGGCCATACCCCAGTGGCGGCATCTGCTGATATGGATATCCCTGTTGGTACGGCTGATAGCCCATTTGCTGGCCACCCGGCGCCCCCGTCGCCTGCTGCATTGCTGCTGCATCCTGATCAGCCAGTGGCATGGCCTCTGGCATGTTTGGCGGCATCGACATAGATGCCGCCTGGGGTTCTTGTGTGGGAAGCATTCCGGGCTGCTGCATCTGTCCCACGGGGGGCTGCATCTGCTGCGTTGCCACGGGCTGCTGCGCAAAAGCTCCCGGCAGGGGATATGTGGGCTGCTCCGTCTCGGGCCGCACGGCAGCGCCGCGTCCGCCGGCACGCTCGATTTCCTGCACGCGTTTAGGGTTCAGGCTTACCGTAACCACGGTGCCGTTGCCCATGTTGTCCTCGATGGATACGGCACCGCCGGCGTTTTCCAAATACTCCTGCACCATGGGAAACCCTGCTCCGGTTCCACGGATATAGCGCTTCATCTTGCTGTTTGCGCTGGTAACGCCAAAGTCGAAAGCGCGCTCCTTGTCGTCGATGCCGGGTCCTTGATCGGCAAAGCGGATGGTGTCTCCGCCGTCCAGAATCGAGATGATGGGCTCGGCAAAGTGCGCGTGGATAAAGTTTTCGACAATCTCGCGGATGACCATGAGCGAGATATGGCCACCTTGTTCTTTCATGCACTGGTAGACGGTGTTGGTCGTCTCTTCCAAATACGTGCGGACATCTTGCGGATCAATGACGATCACACGCGGTGTCGACAGCATGTCGTCATAGACGGCGATGCGCGCGGCGTACATGGCTTTTGGCGCCTGCGTGGTCGTCTGCTCGCCTTCCGCACGCTCTTCGCGCACGCCGGTGATGTGCTCGTTGTCGGGTGCCGGGTCTCCGGAATCGACCATGGTGTAAAAGTCGTCAGACATGCTGCTCGCAATCTTTCAAAAGGTTTCGAACAAATAGTAGCTCACCGTGCAATGTTTCTCATCTTTCGACAACTTTTCAAAACCTGTTGAAAACTTTGGAAAACGGGCGAAAAGTTCTCAACATTGCCAACATGACCTGTTGAAAACTCGATGAAATATCGTGAAAGGTTGCCATGAGGCGCAAATTTCGGTTGTGCTTATGGGGGAACCGTGTGAACTGCGCAACCTTTTACCTTTGATTTCTTGACATTTGAACATTGATTTCCCTACAATCTTCAAGCTCACGTGTCTATATCTGCGTCCGCGTCCCCGCGGACACTCGAAATGCAGCAGGAGGAACTTAAGATGAAGCGTACGTATCAGCCTAATAAGCGTAAGCGTGCCAAGACCCATGGCTTCCGTGCCCGTATGGCCACTAAGGGTGGTCGTGCCGTGCTCGCCCGTCGTCGCGCCAAGGGCCGCAAGCGTCTCACTGTCTAGCAGCGATACACACATCTCGCATGAAGACTATTAAGTCTCGGCAAGATTTCGAGCATGTGTTCAGTCAGGGGCGTCGTTTCAATCACCCTCTGATTCGAATGACCATATGTGAATCGGTTGGCGAAGGCGACTCCGGAAGGGTCGCCTTCGTTGGTGCTAAGCGACTCGGTTGTGCCGTCGTGCGCAACCGATCTAAGCGTGTGATGCGCGAGGCCGCCCGCAGCTGCGGATTTCCCGTTGCGGGTTATGACATCATCTTGTTTGCAACTCCCAAGACGAGGGTTTCCTCGCCGCAGGAGATGGACAAGGCGTTGCGTTCGCTTATGAAGCGCGCCGGCGTTGCCGGGGAGGAGCGATGAGCAATCACGTTTTGCGACGTGTTGCCATCGCTCCTATTCGCATATATCAACAGGTTATTTCGCCCTTATTGCCTGACGCCTGCATTTATTACCCAACGTGCTCGCAATACGCCATCCAGGCGATTGAGAAGCACGGTGTTTTGAGAGGCTGCTGGCTTGCCGTGAGGCGCATCGCTCGCTGCAATCCCCTGCACGTCGGCGGTTATGACCCTGTGCCCTAGCGGGCACTCGCTATCGGAGGAAAACTTACATGTGGGATTGGATCGTTAACATCCTTTTCGAGCTGCTCAAGCTCATCCAGACCTTTGCGGTCGACTGGGGCCTGTCCATCATCATCCTGGTGGTCATCATCCGTCTGCTGCTGACGCCGCTCATGCTCAAGTCGACCAAGTCGACGGCTCGCATGCAGGTGCTGCAGCCCAAGATGCTCGAGATCCAGGAGCGCTATGCCGACGATCCCCAGCGTCAGGCCGAGGAGATGCAGAAGTTCTACAGCGAGAACAAGTTCAACCCCATGGCTGGCTGTCTGCCGCTGCTGATTCAGATGCCTATCCTGTTCGCCCTGTTGACATTGCTGCGCAACCTGCCGCAGTACTTTAACGACGGCACGTTCTCGTTCTTCAACATCCTGCCCGACCTGACCACCACGCCGAGCGCTTCCTTTGCCGATGGCTTTATGGTTGCACTGCCCGCGCTGGTTTGCCTGATTCTGTTTGCCGTCCTGACCTTGATTCCGCAGCTCTATATGTCGCGCAACCAGACCGGCCAGCAGGCTCAGAGCATGCGTATGATGGCCGTTGTCATGACGGTCATGATGCTTTGGATGGGCTGGAGCCTTCCCGTTGGTGTTCTGCTGTACTACGACGTCTCGTCTGCTTGGCAGGTTATCCAGCAGATTTTTGTGACGCAGAAGGTCATCGACAAGGCGAAGGCCGATGAGGAGGAGCGTCTTAAGAACGCTCCGCTGCAGGTTGAGGTCACTCGTCGAGAGAAGAAGCCGCGCCCGCACAAGAAGAAGTAACGGGATATCAATCTTATTTAGGTACCTAACTTTTGGAGTACGTTATGTCTGAAGAGATCATCGAGGATATGCTTGAGGAGGTTGCCCCGCAGGTCGCGGGCGATTATCCCGAGATTGCACAGCGCTACAAGGCTGGTGAAGAGCTGACCGATGAGGAGCTCGACACCATTGCCGATGTTGCGATTTCCATCCTGCGTTCCATCCTTTCGCACTTCGATGCCGCCAACTCTCCTATCGATGAGTATGAGGGCGACGAGGGTGAGCTGATTTTGGATGTAACGGCTCCCGACCTTGCTGTTCTCATTGGCCGTCATGGTCGCACCCTTGATGCCCTTCAGGTTATGTTCTCTTTGCTGGTGAGCCGAAAACTTGGCTTTAGGTATCCGGTTGTAGTGGACGTAGAGGGATACAAGAGTCGCCGTCAGGACAAGGTTGCTTCCATGGCTCAGTCTGCTGCCGAGCGTGCCATCCGCACTCATAAGAGTGTTTCGCTTCCGCCCATGAATGCCTACGAGCGTCGACTGGTTCACATTGCACTTCGTGGCAATGATGCCGTCGATACTCATTCTGAGGGTTCTGACCCTGATCGCCATGTGGTGATTGTTGCTCGATAATCTTCTCGAGCTTATGCTAAGGGGATGTGGTTTCCACGTCCCCTTTTTTTGTCAAAAGTTCTCGATACACTGATTTTTGTCAGAAAGGAGCTTTCGTTGTTAGTACTTACTGATCAGCAGGCTGACGAGATGTTGAGTCGTCTAACTTCCTATTGCAAAGAGTATTCCTTGAGCGTAACTGATGTTGAGCTGAGGAAATGTATTCAGCATTTGGATTTGGTTCTAGAAACAAATAAGACAACCAATCTCACCCGTATTCTTAACGTAGAAGATGCTGCAGTACTTCATATCCTCGACTCACTTGTTTTGCTCCCCTATATCAACAAGGCTCCTGAGGGAGCTTTGCTTGATATGGGAACAGGTGCGGGCTTCCCTGGTATTCCATTAACCATAGCCACACATCGTAAAGCTACTTATATTGACTCTGTTGGCAAGAAGGTTGATGCGGTTAATTCCTTTGTCCATGCTCTTGGATTGAAACATGCTCATGCGGTTCATGATCGTCTTGAAGAATATGCTCGAAGCCATAAGAAGCAGTTCTCTGTTGTAACCGCCCGCGCACTGGCCCCTCTACCGATTCTTGTTGAGTATGCGGCTCCGTATCTGAAGGATGGAGGGCTATTTGTTATAACCAAGGGCAATCCTTCGGATGAGGAGCTTGCTTCCGGCATGTCAGCAGCTAAGATTTGCGGCTTCACTTTGCTTCTGAATGATGCAATTGATTTGCCTCAAGGCTTGGGTCACAGGGAGTTCATTGTTCTTAAGAAGAGTCATCCAGCATCCGTCTCATTGCCTCGTGCAAATGGCGTGGCAAAGAAGAATCCGCTTGCCTAGATGTTTCACGTGAAACATAATGGATACTAACAACTTGCAGTGTTTCATGTGAAACATGGCGGTTGATATCGATTCGGATTGTTTCACGTGAAACATCCTCCGTTTGACAGCTTTAATACACACCAGGAGGGACCGTGGGATTTCGCGACGTTAAGCGTTCTAAGAGCGCAAAAGACACGCGTATTATTGCAATCATCAATCAAAAAGGCGGCGTCGGTAAGTCAACGACGGCTGTAAACCTTGCAGCAGCACTGGGTGAGCAGGGTCGTAAGACGCTGATTGTCGATTTTGATCCGCAGGGAAACAGCACCAGTGGATTCGGAATTGAAAAAGAAGACCTTGATCACTGCATCTATGATGCATTGTTGAATGATGTGCCGGCAGAATCGCTTGTTCTTGATACAAATTGTAAAAAGGTATTCGTTATTCCGGCTACAATTCAACTTGCAGGCGCGGAAATTGAGCTCGTAAGCGCAATTGCTCGTGAAACCCGCCTCAAAGATTTGCTTGAGCCAATTCAGGACGAGTTTGACTTTATTTTTATTGACTGTCCTCCTTCGCTCGGCCTGCTTACTATCAACGCTTTGACCGCAGCAGACAGCGTTTTGATTCCGATCCAGTGCGAATATTACGCACTCGAGGGCGTTACGAAGCTGCTTGAGTCAATGAAGATGGTCAAATCACGGCTGAACAAGGGCTTAGACACCTATGGTGTGCTTATGACCATGTATGACTCGCGTACTTCACTATCGAATCAGGTTGTTGAGGAGGTTCAATCGTACTTTGGTGATAAGGCGTTTAAGACGCTAATCCCCCGTACGGTTAAAATCTCGGAAGCTCCGTCTTTTGGAGAACCGGTAATTACCTATGCACCTCAAAATAAGGGTGCAAAAGCATATATGAACCTTGCAAAAGAGGTGATCAAGCGTGCCTAGTGTAAAGAAACGTGGCGGATTGGGACGTGGACTCAATGCTTTGGTCTCAGAGGCCGAGTATGAGACTGGTGGTTCGGCTGCATCGGCTTCGAATGCTGCGTCTGAAACAAAATTACCTATTGAGGATATCGTTCCCAACCCAAATCAGCCCCGAATTCACTTTAACGAAACTGAACTTCGCGAGTTGAGCGAGTCAATCCAAGAACATGGCGTTTTGCAGCCGCTTTTGGTTCGCAAGCATGGAAACGGCTATGAGATCATCGCTGGTGAGCGTCGTTACCAGGCGTCAAAGCTTGCTGGCCTTGAAGAATTGCCAGTCATCATTAAAGAGGTAAATGATGAAGAGATGCTGGCTCTTGCTCTTATCGAAAACCTTCAACGTTCAGATCTGAATCCCGTCGAAGAGGCTAAGGGCTTTCGACAGCTCATCGATGCCAGCGGTATGACCCAGGAGGCATTGTCGAAGGCAGTAAGCAAGTCACGCTCTGCAATTACAAACTCGCTGCGTCTTCTCGATCTCCCCGAAGTAGTTCAGCAGATGATTTTTGAGGGTAAACTTACTGCTGGTCATGCACGTGCGATTCTTGCAGTTCCCTATGAGGATGCTCGAATTCGACTTGCAGAGAAGGTTGTTGCAGAGGGCCTTTCCGTAAGAGCGACAGAAAATCTTGCTCCGTTGTTTTCTGCCGGAGAGACACCTAAGACGCCGAGGCCTGCAACCCCTCAGTCTTTTAAAAAGGCAGCCCGCGTGCTTCGTCAGGTTTTTAATACCAACGTGCGTGTGAAGAGCTCGCGTGGAAAGAATAAGATTGAGATTGAGTTTAAAGACGAGGAAGAGCTCTCTCGTATTCTTGGCGAAATGATTCAGTTTGATCAAGGAGGCCAAGATGAGGAATAGATTTTTAACTGCGATTGCATTGGCGACGACTGTCGCGGCTGGTGCCTTTGCTGGCTATAAGATCGCGACAGACGATGAACTTCGAGGTCGTTTGCTTCGTAGTGCGCAAGATATTGTCGATACATCCAAGAAGAAAATGGATGTTATGACAGAAGATGTTGCAATGCGTACCGCTCAGGTAACGAAGAATCCCAAGATTAATCAGGGTTGGGTCAGCAACCAATGGGAAAATGTAGGCTATTAGGTACCTAACAATTACTTAGCATATTGTGATGGGTCCTTGTCTGATTCACGAGACAAGGACCCCTTATTTTGCCCGTAAAAATGGAACCAGTAGCAGCTGATTCAAAATTAAGGTCAATAAATGAAACGACCCCGGTTGCATATCCTGCAACCGGGGTCGTTCGATGTTTCACATGAAACGTTTTGGGGTGCGACTCCCCTATGCGTTCTTCTGAACTTTGAAGCGCTGCTTCAGCTGTCCGCAAGCGGCGTCAATATCGTTACCACGGGAGTTACGAATCGTTGTCTCGATGCCACGGGACTCAAGGCGACGCTGAAGATCCTCAACCTTATGAATCGGCGACGGCTTGAGCGGGCTACCCTCGATGTCGTTAAGCTGAATGAGGTTAACGTGGCACAGCGTTCCCTCGCAGAAGTCGCAGAGCGCCTGCATTTCCGGATTCGTATCGTTGACGCCTTCGATCATGGCATACTCATAGGTTGGGCGGCGGCCGGTCTTCTCGGTGTAGAGCTGAAGCGCTTCGTGAAGGCGAAGCAGCGTGTACTTCTTAACACCGGGCATGAGCTTATTGCGCGTCGACTGGATGGCGGAATGCAGTGAAACAGCAAGCGTGAACTGCTCGGGGATGTCGGCAAATTTGCGAATACCGGGAATAACGCCACTGGTAGAGACGGTGAGGTGACGAGCGCCGATACCGATGCCATCGGGGTCATTGAGGATTCGCAGCGCCTTGAGAACCTCGTCGTAGTTGGCAAACGGCTCGCCCTGGCCCATGAAGACAACGCTCGTGGCGCGCTCGCCAAAGTCGTTGGATACATGAAGTACCTGGTCGACGATCTCTTGAGCGGTCAGAGAGCGCTTGAGGCCGTTGAGACCGGTAGCGCAAAAGGCGCAGCCCATGCCACAGCCAGCTTGGGTGGAAACGCAGACGGAAAGCTTGTTACGACGGGGCATGCCGACAGTCTCGACGGAAACGCCGTCGTGGTACTCGAGCAGATACTTGCGAGAGCCATCTTTGGAAACCTGCTTGGTGAGTTCAGTCGGCGTGTCAAAGGCAAAAGCCTCTTTAAGCTGCTCGCGGAAAGCCTTGGGAAGGTTGGTCATGTCGTCGAACGAACAAACGTTCTTCTCGAAGACCCATTCGATGAGCTGCTTCGCGCGGAAGGCGGGCTGGCCAAGTTCGGCCACAAGCTCGCGAATATCGTTTTGGCTCAAGTCGCGAATGTCCTGAGATTTAGTCCTGGGATTCATGGAAGCCTTTCGATTTTGGGGAAACGTAGAGGGTATCGCTACAATATGGTATCAGCTGCAGAAATTATAGAGGAGGAGTCTGCCCATGCCGGGTAAAAGCCTAGAGAACATGCACGTAGCGGTCTTGGCGGGCGGTCATTCCGCTGAGCGCGAGATCTCGCTCAATTCGGGAAAGAACGTTGTAGTGGCACTGAAGGAAGCCGGCTACGCCTCGGTGGAGCTGCTTGATACGGCCGCTGATGACTTTATGGTAACCATGGCGACCGGCGGCTTTGACGTGGCGTTTATCGCCATGCACGGTGCCGGCGGCGAGGATGGTGCCATGCAGGGCGCCATGGAGACCCTGGGTATCCCCTACACGGCCTCGGGCGTGCTTGCTAGCGCCTGCGGTGCCGACAAAGAGGTCTCTAAGCTCCTGTACGCCAAGGCGGGCATTCCCATTGCCCCCGGCCTTGCGCTCGAGGTGCGCGATGAAGTCGATATCGATCATATCGTCGAGGTTTGTGGCGAGCGCAGCTTTGTGAAGCCGGCCGTCAACGGTTCCAGCTATGGCATTTCCCTGGTCCATGAGCCCTCCGAGCTGCCCGCGGCAATTGCCAAGGCGTTTGAGTACGGCGACAAAGTGCTGGTCGAGAAGTGCATCGAGGGTACCGAGATCACCGTCGGCGTGTACGGCGAGGACGACGTGCGCGCCCTGCCGATTGTCGAGATTCGCAAGCCTGAGGACTGCGAGTTCTACGATTTGGACGTGAAGTATGTCGACCCTACGGACATCCATCGTATTCCGGCGCAGATTTCACCCGAGAATTACGCTCGCGCTCAGGAGCTTGCCTGTGCTGCTCACAAGGCCCTCGGTTGCCTGGGCATCTCGCGCAGCGATTTTATCGTGAGCGAGGACGGCCCCGTCATCCTCGAGACCAATACCATTCCCGGCATGACCGATACGTCGCTGTATCCGGATGAGATTCGCCACACCGACGACATGACGTTCCCGCAGGTCTGTGACAGCCTGATTCGTATGGGCCTTCGTCGAGCGGGCATTGCATGCTAATCGAGGACGCGGTTTCGTCAGGAACGCCGCAGTTTGTCATCGACTCCTATGCCACGCTTGCCGAACGCGCCAAAACGCAGTCCTTCGGCCTTATCGAGGAAGATGTGATTGTCCTCGATACCGAGACCACAGGTCTTTCGGTGCAGGACAATGAGCTGATCGAGATCTCGGCGGCCCGTCTTTCGGGCCGCGAGGTCGTCGACCGCTTCGATACCTTCGTGCATCCCAAGCAGCTGATTCCCGCCGAGATCACCGAGCTCACGAGCATTACAAATGCCGATGTGGCAGATGCCCCGTCGGCCGTTGAGGCCGTAGCCGCTCTCGCCGATTTTGTCGGTGGTTGCCCGGTAATCGCACATAACGCCACGTTCGACCGCTCGTTTATCGAGTCGGTCAAAGGCGGCGTCAACGTGAGCGATATCTGGATCGATTCGCTGGCGCTGTCGCGCATCGCGCTTCCGCGCCTGGCATCGCACAAGCTGTCTTTTATGGCCGATCTGTTTGGCTGTGACTCGGTATCACACCGTGCCAATGCCGACGTCGACGCCCTGTGTGGCGTATGGCGCGTGTTGCTCGTGGCGCTCACCGACTTGCCTCAGGGCCTCATGGCGCGCCTAGCCGACATGCATCCGGATGTGCCTTGGTCCTATCGTCCTATCTTCTCATTCTTGGCAGGGCAGAACCCTGGTTCTATCTTCTCTCTCAGCGCCGCTCGTGCTGACGTTCTCAAGGCCGATCGCGCCGACGATCGGGTGGACGCCGACGAACTGCCGGTCCTCAAGATGCCGAGTCGTGAGGAGATTGAGGCAGACTATGCGCCAGGTGGCCTGGTCAATCGCATGTATCCCACCTACGAGCCGCGTGATGAGCAGATCGCGATGGCGCTCGAGGTCCGCGATGCGCTGGTCACGGGCACTCATCGTGTAATTGAGGCGGGCACGGGCGTCGGCAAATCGATGGCCTATCTGGTGCCTTTTGCCGAGGCAGCACGCCGTAACAACATCACGGTTGGTATTGCGACCAAATCGAACAATCTTACCGACCAGCTCATGTACCATGAGCTGCCAAAACTTGCCGAGCAACTGGACGGTGGTCTGTCATTTTGTGCTCTCAAGGGGTATGACCACTATCCGTGTCTGCGCAAGCTTGAGCGCATGAGCCGCGGCCAGGTCGAGATTACCACCAAGCGCGATCCGGCGGACACGCTCACGGCGGTCGCGGTCATTATGGCGTACGTCTGCCAATCAGCCGATGGCGACCTCGACTCGCTTGGCATTCGGTGGCGCAGCGTCAACCGCCCCGACTTTACGACGGCCTCGCGCGAGTGTGCTCGTCGCCTCTGCCCGTTTTTCCCTGAAAAATGCTTGGTCCACGGCGCTCGCCGTCGTGCGGCGCATGCCGACGTGGTGGTCACCAACCATTCCCTGCTGTTCCGCAATGTTGCGGCCGAGGGCAGGATTTTGCCTCCGATTCGTCATTGGGTAATCGACGAGGCTCATTCTATCGAGCGCGAGGCGCGCCGTCAGTGGGCGCGCGTGGTGTCGGCGGACGAATCACGCGTTCTGTTTGAGCGCCTGGGTGGCTCGAGCACCGGTGCGCTAAGCCAGGTCTCCCGTGATTTGGCAACCTCTGAGGGCTCTACGCTCTATCTGGGCCTTACTGCCAAGGCGACGTCGACGGTTGCGCGCGCGAGCATGGCAATCGCCGACGTGTTCGATGGCGTTCGCGAGCTCGGCCGCCGTGCCCGTGGGGGTTATGACAATGCCAATCTATGGATTGGCCCCGAGCTGCGCGAATCTGACGACTGGCATGATTTCTTACAGTCGGCCTACGCTGCCATCGATGCGTTGGAACAAGCTGACAAGTGCGTCGACGCGCTGGTGCAAGCCGTCGCCACCGACAAGCCCGAGGTTGTTGTCGACTTGGGCGATATCTCGCGCCGCCTGCACGAGTTGGCCGAGAACCTCAAACTCATCATCGACGGCACCGATGAACACTACGTGTATTCGCTGCAGGTCAATCGCAGGTTGCGTGCCGGCGGAGAGTCAATGACCGCAGAGCGCATCGACATTGGCGAGGCCTTGGCAACCGAGTGGCTGCCCGAGGTTCACACGGCTATCTTTGCCTCGGCGACCATGACGGTGTCCAAAAGCTTTGAACACTTTAACCACGCGGTCGGCCTCGATCGCATCGGTGCTTCAACATCCTCATCGCTGCACTTGGACTCGAGCTACGACTTCGATTCGAACATGGCTGTAGTCGTTGCGGGCGATATCCCCGATCCGCGCGATCGCGAGAGCTATCTTACGGCGCTCGAGCGCGTGCTGGTCGACGCCCATCTTGCCATGGGCGGATCGGTGCTCACACTGTTCACCAATCGGCGCGACATGGAAGACCTGTACGCCCGCGTTGAGCCCAAGATGGCCCGTGCGGGTCTGGAACTCAACTGCCAGCAGCGCAACTCATCTCCTCGTCGCCTGCGCGACCGGTTTATCAGCGAGCCGACTTCATCGCTTTTTGCGCTTAAGGCCTTCTGGGAGGGATTCGACGCCAGCGGCGAGACGCTGCGCTGCGTCATCATTCCCAAGCTGCCGTTCTCGAGCCCCACGGACCCGCTCTCGTGCGAGCGCAACCTGCGTGAAGACCGCGCTTGGGCGCGCTATTCGCTGCCCGAGGCGGTGCTCGAGGTCAAGCAGGCGGCCGGCCGCCTTATCCGCTCGTCGACCGATTGCGGCGTGCTGATTCTGGCCGACCCGCGCCTGGTGACGAAGGGCTACGGAAAGAAGTTCTTAACGTCGCTGCCCACGAGCTCCTACCAGCGCATCGAATCGGCACAGATTGGGCACTATCTGCAACTGTGGCGTGCACGCCACGAGCGGCGGCGCTAAAGCGGACAGACGAGGGTTTTTGCCATATCGCACAGACGCTTTGACAGGGCGGGGTCATCCAAGATGCGGATGGCTCCGCCCGCTGCGATTACCTGGCTCAGTAGCCAACGCTCGGAGCCATAATGCACGGTTACCGTTGCCATGTCTGCCCCGCTGCGCTCGATTAGGGTGATGCCGGCCCAGTCCAGATGCTCCGCCATATCGAATGGCATCAAGAGCTTTGCGCTACGCTGCGTCCGAGCAAGGGAATCGTGGAGGGATGTGACGTCCGGTGCATGAGGCACGACGGAGTCTTCCGTCAAGGCGAGTCCCTCGATTTTATCCATGCGATAGGTGCGCTGCTCATCGACCGCGATGTCCCAGGCAATCAGGTATGTTTGGTCGCCGTTTGCCGTAATGCGCAAGGGGTCGACCAGACGCTCACGTGGCCGTGCATCGTCCATCGAGCGATACGAGATGCGGCAGCGAACACCGTCCTGAATGGCGCAGCTCAGCTGCTGCCAGTGCGACCCGTGGTTGACGGTGTCAAAGACGCGCTGGTTATAGCCGAGCTCTTCGGGTAGAAGGGCATGTCGAATCCGAGCTGCCGTATGCGGCTCGATCCCCAACGATTCAAGTTCATGGTTGAGCACAGCGCCCTCGGCGGCACTCAAGCGCAGCGGTAGCACACGCCCGGCGTCACCGGTGAGGACCACACGCTCGCCGCGGCATTCGCAGATGATGCGCGCGCCCGATTCTCGGTCCGCGAGCGTCGAGACGATCTCGAGAATCTCGTCGAGCGATACCCCCGTGATGTCAAAGCGACTGCAAATCTCGGTCCGTGTCATGCCGCTCTCGCCGGCGGCGTAGAGGGCCTCCATGATGTCGATGGCGCGCGAGAGTCTCTGCTCGCTGGTGAGTTTACGCACGGGCATACTCGTGCACCGTCCTTTCAATGAGGTGGTTCCACGCCTGTTTGAGCGATTTGGGGGCCACGGGCCTCATGCCGTCCATGGCGTGGGCCATGCAAAATGAGGCGCCGGCTTCAAGATCGCGCACGTCAACGGTCCAGGTCCATCCCACATCGGTGTGTACGAGCTCACCTCGCCCACGCGTGAGACCGTTGATCATATCGATCTGCGTCTGAGGGGCGAATGAGAACGTGGCTGCAACGGGCGGTCGGTCGGCAAAATCGAATTCAAAGAACAGGTAGTCGCTGAGGTTGAAGTCCGCGGGGATGACGTAGGCCTTCGAAGGACGCCAAGCGCGAACGATACGGTCGCAGCGGAATGTCCTGATGTCGTCGGTGACGTTGTCGAGGCCGCAGAAGTAAGCCACGCCCTCGCGCTCGAACATGCCGTAGACGCAGACGGTACGTTCTCTCTGCTCGCCGCGTCCGTTCTGATATAAAAATCGCAGCGCGCATCGCTCGGCAAAGGCGCTCCAAACCGCATCGACGGTGGGAGAGCGGCTGATCGGCGCCTCGTCTACCGTCGTCCTGCCGGTGAGATAGGCAATCTTGGAGCGAATATCGGCAAGCGGTGCGGCAAAAGTGGATGAGCCGGCCGCTAGTGTCTGGTCGATGGCGTTGAGCAGGATATCGGCGTCGTCTGCGGTAATGAGGCCGCCTGCCGCAAACGTGTGCTCGCGGTCGATTGTCCACGAGCTTTCCTCGGTCTCCTGCGCGCCGGTGGGGCGAACCTCCTTGATTAAGATGCCGCGTTCGAGCAGCTTGTCACGATCGCGTCGAAACTTGCGCTTATCCGAGTCGATATTGCCCGAGCCATATCCCAGGTCAGAATCCAAGACGATCTGCTCGGTCGTCAGCGGTTCGGGGGAGCTATTGAGCACAAAGAAAAGATTGAGGATGCGCTGAGCCGTTTTATCGAAACTGGGCTCCGAATTTCCCTTTTTAATTGTCTCGGTCGTGTCGCTTGCCGTCATAGAGTCCTCGCATGAGAAGGTGGTTTGCTGCCATGATTTTAGTCCGATATGGAGATTAGGCTATATCCTTGTCCGCTCGGGGCGTTAAGATGGCCCGAATTCGGTCGTTTGCGCTCGCTCGGGGTATACTTTCGACTATATACGGTTCTAATGTGCATGCATTGGGCCTATTTGTCGGATTATGGATGTGGAGCGCACATGGCGAACACCCAGAACTATATTAACCACCTGCTGCAGAACACCGGCATTACGCCGGCATGCAGCGAAGAAGAGCGCTTGGCTGCCGAAGATATCGCTCAGATCTTCCGCAACCACGGCTTTGACCCCGAGGTTCAGGAGTTCAATGCCCCGGCGCCCAGTAGGTTGGCATTTGCCGTTACCGGTATTCTTGCGTTTGCCGGCGCCCTGCTGATGGGCATCGGCGGCGGTATCGGCTTGGTCGGCACCTTGCTGGCCATTGTCGGCGCCGTTCTTTACGTGCTCGAGCGCACGGGCCACCCCGTGGTTTCGCGCCTGGGCAAGACGGGCGTGAGCCAAAATGTCATCGCCTACCACAAGGCCTCGGGCCCGCTCGCGTCCCCGCGTAACCGCCCGGTGGTCGTTGTCGCACACTACGACTCTCCCCGTGCTGAGCTGCTCGCCCGCGAGCCTTATGCTTCGTATCGTGCACTCATCGCCAAGCTGTTGCCCGTTGCCACGGTTGCCCCCGCTGCCGTTGCCATCCTGCGTATTCTGCCGCTCCCCGGCGCGCTCAAGGTTCTGCTGTGGATTGTCGCGATCCTCGCTTCCCTCGTTGCACTCGCCAACGCGGTAAACATCATCTCTAACCGCCACATTCTTCCCTATACGTCTGGCGCGGTGTGCAACAAGTCTTCTGTCGCCGCTATGCTCGGCGTTATGGACAACGTTGCTCCCTTCCAGGGCGAAAACGAGTTTCCCGACGATGTTCCGTTCGATACCTATTTTGGGGAGCAGAAGCGTCGTGCCGAGGAAATGGCGCGCGCAGCGGCGGAATATGCCGCGGCCCAGCAGCAAAACGACTACGGCAACACCATCGAGTATGAAGAGCCTACCTACGCCGAGGACGAATTCGGTCAGCCGATTGCTCCCGACGCTCAGACCGAGCCCGAACAGGGCGAGGCTTTCGACGAGCAAATCGAGGGCTTTGAGGGTGCGTCTGCCGACGAGACGCTGATCGGCGCTATCGTGCCTGAGGATCAGAATCAGGCTGCCCAAGCCGAAGAGTTCAATGACGAGGTTCCCGCTGCCGAGCCGGCGGAGGAGTCTGCCGAGCCCGAGCCCAAGCTCTATCGCAACGCCGCCGGCAACATCCGCTTTGGTTCGGATGCCATCCGTGCGCTCGGAATGCTTCCCGAGTCCTGCACGCTCGATTACGAGGAGGGCGAGGAGCCAACGTTTGAGCCCGAGCCTGCCCCCGTCGTGGCTGCGCCTGCGCCCGTTGTCGCTGCGGATGATGAGTCTGCCGCGGTTACCGCTGCCGTTGCCGATCCCGAGGCGGTGTCCGCGTTCGATCCCGCGGCAGGACTGGACATTTTGGCTCCCGCCGCACCGGCGCAAGACGTTGCGGACGAGTCTGACGACGATTACGTTGAACAACCGAGGCGCGTGTCTTACGAGAGCGATACTGATTTCTCGGCCGAGATTCCCGCGGCAACGCCGCATGCCGACATTGCATCCGCGTTCTCGTCGATTGGCGCCAGCGCTTCCAACTTCTTTAAGGGTGCGTTTGCAAAGGGCAAGAAATTTGTCGACGATTTCGAGGAGAAGCGCGCTGCCGCACGCGAGGCTGCCGAGCAGGAGGCTATCGCTCAGCAGCAGGCAGCCGAGGCGGCACGTGAGCTCGCGGCGCAAGAGTTCGAGCAGAACGAGGCTATGCAGTCCGCGCCCGTCGAAGCCGCCGAAGCTACAACGTCCTTTGAGTCCCAGCAACCGGCGTCCGCGGATGTTGTTGAAGCGACGACGTCTTTCGAGGCTCAGCAGCACGTCGATAGCACCATGTCGTTTGATGCCGCGCAGTTCGATTCCACGATAACGTTTGAAAAACAGGGCACCGCGATTGCCGAGCCTGTTGATGCTGCCGAAATCCAAGATGCCGCCGAGGACGAGCCCGTCGAGGCCAACTCTGACGAAGAGCAATACGCGGCAGCCGAGCAAGATGATTCGACCGAGGTCGAGCAGGAGGAAGTGCCTGCGGTTTCCGAGACTCCCGAGACGGATGAGTCGAGGCCTTATTCCACGCAGATTTTCACCATGCCGACCCCGAGTGGTTCCGGTGCCACGGTTGCCAATGTCGCTCCCACCCAGGACGAAACGGTCGATTCCCTTATGGCCCAGATTTCCTCCCAGGCATCGCCGCGCCCGCAGATGAATGTTCCCGATCCGGCGTCGGCACCGTCGCCTGCACCTTCCTCGTCTCCGCTGGCTTCGGTCCCCGATCCGTCGCTGCCGTCTATGAAGCAGGCAAACGTTGCGTCTCGCACGTCGCTGTTCGACCTTCCCGACCCCTCCGCACAGGTCAATGATCCCTTTGCTACTGCCCAGGGCCCCGAACCCACATCGGCACCCGTTGCGCCTCCTATGCCCGTTGCGTCGGGCGCACAGCCGATCGAGACCATTTCGGCTCCCGCCCCGGCGGCACCCAAGTCTCGCAAACGCGGCCTGGGTGGCCTGTTCGGTCGTAAAAGGAAAAACGAGCAGGACAGCATGAGTGATTGGCTGGGCGTCGAAGACGATTACGATGCCAAGAAGTCCGGTCGCGGTATCGGTTCGTGGGATAACTTCGAGGACGATAACGATGGCTGGAAGGGCGGCGCTACGTCTTCCGATGGCGCTTCTTCCGAAGATATGCTCTCGGCTGTCGCCTCTATGGGCGATGATGAGCTGCTCGGTCACGATATCTGGTTTGTGGCAACGGGCGCCTCGGATTGTGATGGCGCCGGTATGAAGGCCTTCTTGGCTTCGCATCGCGATAAGCTCCGCGGCGTATTCTTCATCAATCTTGAATCCGTCGGCGCCGGTAGGCTTTCGGTTGTGACGGTTGAGGGCGAACAGCAGCTGCTCAAGGGCGATCGCCGCATCATGAACCTGGTCAGCAAGGTGTGCAAGTCGTTCCATGTCGATTGTGGCGCGCTCGAGATGCCCTATGCCAAGACCGATGCCTATGCCGCGCTCGAGGCGAGCCGCCGAGCCCTCACCATCGCCGGCGTGGACGGCACGCGTCTGGCTTGCGCTCGTACCGAGGACGACCTGCCCCACAATGTCAACCCGACGAACATTGCCACGGTATCCGAGGTCGTGACCGAGGTTATCCGCCGTTCGTAGACGGAGCTCTAAGGAGTCAACGTGTTTTCGTATATTAAGCGCCATTGGCCTGTCTACGTGATTTTGACCTTGATTGCCATTGCGTTAGGATTTGGGGCTGCCTACATCGTGGGTGCAAAGGGCTCGACCCCCGCCTCCGCAATCAGCGAAGAGGTGGAGCAAGAACAGAGTACGGGTGCCGATGGGATTCCTGAGTCCGAGCAGGCAATCGTTGATGGTGGATCTTCGTCTGCAGAGTAGATACGGCGATTTACATGATTGAAAGCGGGCGAGCCAGGGGACTGGCTCGCCCGCTTTTTCATCGCGCTAGCGCTTCTTTGGGATCGACCTAAGGCGAGCGAACCATAGGGCTGCGGCACCCGAGGTCAGGAGCGCGGTGATGCAAGCGGCGATGGGAACTGATCCTGTTGCCGGTAGGTCCTGCGGTAGGGTACAGCGTTGAATGACGCTGTCCTCGTCATGTGACTCAAGTTTATCGCCGCCACCGTTGCGGCAAAGATCGACGCGCGCGCTGTTGGTGAGTGCGGTTTGGGGCGTATAAGCCGACGTTGCCTGCATGTGTACGACTGCGCCCCGAGCGTCTGTGCCAAGGATTGCTTTGGCATCGTCAAGGTCGTCGTGCTCATCTTTGAGATCATCGCGGGTCCAAGAATCCGCATCGCTTCGAGTCGTAAAGTCGGCGGCTACCGCACCGTATTCAATTCGAATGCCTGTTACGACGGTATTGGATGCAAGGTCGAGCTCTTCCGCCTCGAGTGTGGTGGATTCCGTGGTCGAGACATCCGCCTTCCAGAGGCGCCAGCCGTCGTAATCGACGAGGCGGCAGTCCTCACCAAGGCTCTCTTTTACTTCGTCGGACTCAAGCCAAGGATTTTCGTGTCCATCGTCAAGTGTCGCGTTCGCCGGCTCATCGACGTCTGTCGAGTCCAACGGCGTCGTGCGATACCACACGTTGCACAGACCGTTGAGGTCGCCGATGGCGACGGGGGTTTCGATTGAGATGAATCTCGCCGTGCCGTCTTTGGCGCACTCAAGATCATCGGTAATCGTAAACTCATCAACCCAAGTAGCGGAATCGTTTCGAGCGTCGATGGTATAGGAGAAAAGTCCATCCGTATTAGTTTGCGTCGCGGCGCGATTTTTACCATCGCCGTTAGCCAACAGGCCCTTTTCGATAGGTTGGACAAGTTCCTGACGCTTGTCGACCTGCCCCTTGATCTCGATGGGCGCATCCTTCATCGCGACGGATTGGACTTCTCCCGTATCCTTTATTTCAAACGTTATCTCCTCGGCAAGGTCATAGGTCCGCGGAGACATCATTTCGCGCAACGAGTAGGTGCCGGGTGCAAGATGTTCGACGCGGTGTGGCTTGTCGGATGAGGTCCAGGAGTCTATTTCGGTTTTATCGGGACCATATAAGGCGAGCTGTGCGCCTTCCACTTCCTGCTCACCGCTTGCATCGACCTTGGAGATATCAACCTTGGTGTAATCGTCGGATACGTTAAGCCGTGCTTCTACAACGGGTGTTTTCTGGTCGGCATAAGTAAGGTCGACAATATGGGTTGTCTGATCGAGCAAGAAGCCTGCCGGCGCTTGAGTCTCGACAACCTCGTAGCGTGCGGTGCCAGATCCCAGTGGGAGGTTGCCCGCGCGTGCTTCTCCAGTTTCATCCGTCGTGACGGTCGCGACAGTCTCACCGTCGAGCGCGGCAATGCTACCGTCGGGGCGCACGATATCACCCGAGGCACGGATCTCAAAGACGGCGCCCGCGAGGCTGCTGCCGTCTATGGCATCGGTTTTAACGATCCTGATGTTTCCGGTCGCGGCGTGGTCATAATACGAGGCGATTGCAACGGGCGTTAGGTTCATGTCGGCGGGTATGTTTACCTCGATCTCTTCGCCGACAAGATAGGGCTCTTTGGCCGAGGTTTCGCGTACATAATAGGTGCCCGGCACGAGCGATTCGGGCAGTGTGACGGTCCCGGTCGCGTCAGTCGTAAAGGTGTCCATTACGTTATGTGCTGGATACCAGCAAGTTTGTGAGACAGGTTCGTGATTGCTGTCGAGGAGTTGGAAGGTGAATCCGGCTAGGGGAACAGAAGCGCCTGTTTGGGCATCGCGTTTTACAATCTGGAGATGCGTCGACAGAGCGTGGTTGTCCACGATATATTGAAGCTCGGCGCCGTCGGAAATCTGATTGGCCCCGACGGTCCATTCCCCTGCACGTTTAAAACCCTCGGGGACGGTTTCCGGAACCTCGCGAACCGTGTAGCCGGCACGGTCGTATGGGACGGCTCCGTGGACACCGGCGGGTCGCTTGCCTGCGCCGAACCATGCTTCGGGCTGATCTTTGGTGGAGGCAAAGCCATAGATGTTTGTGATCAGTGTGCCAACAACCTGCTGAGAGCTGTTGCTGACAACCTCAAAGACAACACCACCCGCCGGCTGCTCCAGGCCGGATTGGTCGCTATTGCCGTAATCCTTGAATTTGGAAATCTCAAGGTTAAACGCAATGGGGATATCGGAAACGCGAGACTCGATCTCGACCACGCCTGAATCGCCGAGCTGGTCGGCTCCAACGGTATAGGTCCAGCTGTCGTTGGATGGCAGGTAGCCCTCGGGGGCTTTTGATTCGTAGATGGTAAAGGTTCCTAAGGGGACATCGGCGAGGGCGGCCCGACCGCTTTCGTCGGTCGTGAGGATTTGTGCCCATCCAGGGGTTGATTGCGACACACACGTGAACTCTGCTCCTGCGAGTGAAGATCCCACCTGGGGGCCGGCATTCGTCGCGGCATCGAGTTTTACGATACGCAGGTTGATGGTGCCGGGCTGTTCATCAATGGCGACCCGCCCGCCGTCATTCCCCGTGGTAAAGGCAATACGATCGTGGCGGGGGACATAGCCGGCCGGCGCCTTCGTTTCAACTAGGTAGTATGCCGTGTTGGGCAGAAGTGTTGCTTGCGCTCGACCGTTGCTGTCCATCTTGATGGTGCCGACACGCGCGCCGCTGGCGCTCTCAAAAATATCGAATGTTGCCCCGGTAAACTGATAGGTATTGTTTCCGCTGGTAATAACGGTGTTAGCAGACTGCTTTTGGAAGGAAACAGAGACCGCCGGCAGTACATAGAGCATGTCTTGACGTTTGCTGCCGCCCGATACGGCCCCTAGATAGCGTCGCGCGCGGTGCGGAGCGGCTTTGATGCTTCCTGATTTTGCGCTGTCGTGGAGCCACCGCGCAGCCGCCACGACTTCATTGTCGGCGGTAAAGTGTCCGCTCTTGGTTTTACCCTGAGCGGTCGTGTAGGAGTAGGTGCCGTCGACATGGGTAGTGCCGTTGAGCATCCATACGGCAAGCTGGGTGGCGGCGCGGGCGCGATCGGGTGAAAGATGGTAACCGCCAAACGACGTGGCGGTAGGATATCCGTGACAAACGATTGCCGCGAACTCGTCGTCGAGCCACACCCAGCCTTGATCAAAGTTGAGCCATGGGCCGCCCGGCTTGGTGGGGCCGGGGCGCTCCTGGTTCATGCAGTAGGCAATCGAGGCGTCTTGAGCTTCATACTTGCCGATGAAGAAGGGCCCACAATCATCGCTAATAGTGCGGAAGCCGAGCTGGTCGTAGCCATCGACGGCAAATGCGGCTCCCGGTGCCAGGCAGCCGAAAAGCAGGAAGAGGAGCAGGAGCAGCGGACCTGTTGCAATTGCGCTGTGGACAGAGTGCGTGGGTGCGTTGGACATGGCTGCTCCTTATCCCTCGTGCGCCGCACGGGGAGGCTGCGACGCGTAGGATGAGGCTACCCCCGAGGTTCATGCGGGTAAGTACCGGAGCCTGACCAAAAGCTTGCCCAATTCCTGACAAATTGAGCTCAAATACAACAATCAAGCAAAAGTGCAGGTAGAAGATAGGGAGAACAGGAGGTTAAAGGTCCTCGTCTCCACAATTGACGCGATTTTCAAACGAATCTCCACAGCTAAAACAAGCACCGCCACCCTTGTATCGAACAAGACAACCGCGTTATACTAGCCAACACACAAGCGGGCATCGCCAAGTGGTAAGGCATCAGCTTCCCAAGCTGACACTCGCGGGTTCGAGTCCCGTTGCCCGCTCCATTCGAATTTCAGGCACGGTAACGTTTCGTTACCGTGCCTTTTTCAATAAAGTGCCGGGACTCGAACCCGACAGGGTGCGAGCGTTAAATAAACGCGAAGCGTTTATAGCGAGCAGGCAAGGTCGCCGATAGGCGGCCGCAGCCGGTGCGTATTTGCGAAGCAAATACGCGGACGTCCCGTTGCCCGCTCCAATTCCAAAATGTTAGGTTAATGCCTGCTGCCCATACTTGCACCTGCGCACGGTACAATGGATGGGTTACGACCAACGTGCCAATAACCAAAAAGGAGCCGCTATGATCGATCGCTATACCCGCCCGGAGATGGGACACATCTTCTCCCTCGAGAACAAGTACGCCATTTGGCAGGAGATCGAGGTTCTGGCCTGCGAGGCCCAGGCGGAGCTCGGCAAGATCGGTATTTCCAAAGACGAGGCCCAGTGGATCCGCGACCATGCCAACTTTGAGAAGGCGAAGGTCGATGAGATCGAGGAAGTCACGCGCCACGACGTCATTGCCTTCCTGACCAACATGAAGGAATACATCGATGCCGATGTTCCCGAGGGCGACCCCAAGCCCAGCCGCTGGGTTCACTATGGCATGACCAGCTCGGATCTGGGCGACACGGCCCTGTGCTACCAGCTCACCCAGGCCTGCGACCTGATCATCGA
This sequence comes from Collinsella sp. CLA-ER-H10, assembly GCF_040092475.1. Lineage (NCBI taxonomy): Bacteria > Bacillati > Actinomycetota > Coriobacteriia > Coriobacteriales > Coriobacteriaceae > Collinsella > Collinsella sp. CLA-ER-H10. The sequence goes on along the minus strand of NZ_JBBNLM010000008.1, from coordinate 10,047 downwards.
GGACGTCAAGAAGCTCGGCGAGATTTGCAAGCGTCGCGCCTTTGAGGAGCGCAACACGCTCTGTGCCGGCCGCACTCATGGCATCCACGCCGAGCCGATGACCTTCGGCATGAAGTTTGGCTCTTGGGCCTGGGAGCTCAAGCGCGATCTGGATCGTCTTGAGGACGCCCGCAAGAATGTTGCCTTTGGTGCCATCTCGGGCGCTGTCGGCACGTACAGCTCCATCGAGCCGTTCGTCGAGGAGTATGTCTGCGAGCACCTGGGCCTGGTTCACGACCCGCTGTCCACGCAGGTTATCAGCCGCGACCATCACGCCTATCTCGCCGGCGTTCTCGCCACCACCGCAGCCACCTGCGAGCGCATCGCTACCGAGGTCCGCAATCTGCAGAAGACTGATACGCTCGAGGCCGAGGAGCCGTTCCGTAAGGGCCAAAAGGGCAGCTCAGCCATGCCGCACAAGCGCAACCCCATCACCATGGAGAAAGTCTGCGGTCTGTCGCGCGTCGTGAAGTCCAACGCTCAGGTTGCCTTCGATAACGTCGCCCTGTGGCACGAGCGTGACATTTCGCACTCCTCTGCCGAGCGCGTCGCCCAGGCCGATAGCTTCATCGCCCTCGACCACATGTTCCAGTGCCTCATCCGCGTTATCGACGGCCTGCAGCTGTACCCTGCCCGCATGATGGCCAACCTCAATAAGACCCGCGGCCTCATCTTCTCCTCCAAGGTGCTGCTCGCCCTCGTCGACACGGGCATCACCCGCGAGGACGCGTACGCCATTGTGCAGGAGAACGCCATGGCAACCTGGCACGAGGTACAGGATTGTGTCTCCGGCCCTACCTTTAAGGAGCGTCTCGAGGCTGACCCGCGCTGCACCGTCAGCCAGGAAAAGCTCGACGAGATCTTTGATCCGTGGGACTTCCTCACCCGTATCGACACGGTCTTTGATCGTCTGGAGCAGCTGAGCTTCGAGTAGGTTCGGGCATAACGTTAGCTTTTTAGGGCGCTTTGCTGGTAATGTGTGTTGCCGGCAAAGCGCCTCGTTGCATTTAGGGAAAGACGGGGATAATAGTCGTCTCGAATAACATTCTGAGAGGGGATCGCATGATTTCGTTTGATTACAAGCCTCAGGGCGTGTGTGCTCGCAATATTCACCTTGACCTTTCCGATGACGGCAACAAGGTGATGGGCGTTGAATTTACCGGCGGCTGCGACGGCAATCTCAAGGCTATCTCCAAGCTGGTCGAGGGCGCTCCTGCCGATCGCGTAATCGAGGTTCTCGCCGGTAATACCTGCGGTATGAAAAAGACCTCCTGCGCCGACCAGCTTACACGCGCTATCGAGGCCGCTCGCACCGAGATCGCCTAATGGGTATCGCCGATCACATCAAGAACGGAATATCGCGTCGCGGCTTTGTACTCGGTGGGGCTGCCGCGGGCGCTGCCACGGTGCTTGCCGGATGCTCGAAAAAAACGGGCACCAGCGATGATGCCGCCGGCGAGCCGCAGGTTATCAAGGATGATTCCAAAATCATCTCGATTACGGATGAGTACGAGGCAGTCGACATCGATCTTGAGCCGGCGGCGTCGTGGACGCTGCCTCTGGGTACGCTGCTGTACTACTGCGACGGCGATTACGCCGCGGCAATGATGGCGCCCGCATCGGCACTGCACGCCAACACGCTCGGTGTGCTCAACCTGGGCGATGGCTCGCTTACCACATTAATCGAGGATCCTATCGAGGGCACGGGATATGCATTCTACGATGTCCGTGCCGGCGACGGCGTATTCGCGTGGGTTGAGATGAACTTTGCCAATTCATCGTGGAAGCTCTACGCTCAAAATCTGTCGGGCGCTTCGCTCTCTGGCGACGTGGTTGAGCTCGATCGAGGTGGCAAGGACTACGATCCGCCGCTGTTTACGGCGTTCGGGGCATCAGTCATCTGGTATAAAATGCCTTCGGCAGGCGGCAATAAAACGAGTAGTGATTCGTTTTGCTATCGTCGCTCGCTTGATGAATCCAAGGCCGAGGTAATTTGGAAATCGACGGGCCGCTTTGCATCGGCCCCGCGCGCGAGCGACGGCATTTTGACCATCTCGCCGCGTGTCCGCAACGACGAGGGCGTCTACTACGGCATAACGGCAATCGATCTGACCGACGGCAACAACACCAAACGTGCCCAGCTAGTCCTTCCCTCGTCAGTCTCGCCTTTCGAGGCCGTATATATGGGCGATACCTTCGTGTTTTCTATCGAGGCGGCCTATAGTGGCGTGGGCAGCCTGGGCAATATGGGCACATATATCGGTAATGAGGGAGGGCCGTACCTCTTCCTGTCCCGCGAGCCGCTCGCATGTGCGGCTGGCAAGAAGAATAAATACCTTGTTAAGGTACAGGCGTCGCATTTCCTGATCGACACCTCTGCCAAGACCTATGGCTCGCTGCTGTCGCCCGACCGCGCTTTGGAGTATGGCGATTATCCAGCTACGGCGGGAAAATCGGACTCATTCCTTACGTACGCCACGGTGCGCAACAGCCAGGGTATACCAGAGACGGTCACTGCACGTCTATTCTCTCTTTAAGCTTAGAGGGGTTAAAAAGGCGCCAACAGGGGAATAAACGCGTTGTAATTGTGAGTACCGCCCGCCGAGCTGCCGCGTCATAGCGGCATCCGGCGGGCTCAGGTGCGTTAAAATGGGCTTGTTCTTAGCTAATTGAGACAGGGGGGCCGTGTTATGGCTTCAGATGCAAAAAAGATTCTGCTGGTCGAGGATGAGAAGGCAATCCGTGACGCCGTCGCTGCCTATCTCGAGCGCGAAGGCTACTGGGTTGTGGGCGTCGGCGACGGCCAGTCCGCGATCGAGGAGTTCGAGAAGCATCAGTTCGACCTGGTCGTGCTCGATCTTATGCTCCCCAAGATTCCGGGCGAGCGCGTCTGCCGCACCATTCGCGATACCTCGGATGTGCCCATTATCATGCTTACGGCTAAGGGTGAGATCGAGGACCGCATTATCGGTCTCGAGCTGGGTGCCGATGACTACCTGATTAAGCCGTTCTCGCCGCGCGAGCTCGTCGCCCGCGTGCGCGCCCTGTTCCGTCGCGCCCATCAGGCCGACGAGCCGGCTGTTGAGGTGCTCGACTTCGGTGATCTAGTCATCGATATCTCGGGCCACAAGATTCTGGTCGAGAACAAGGAAGTCGATCTGACCGCATCCGAGTTCAAGTTGCTCACCACGCTTGCCCGCCATCCCGGACGCGTCTACAACCGTATGGAGCTGGTCGAAAAGGTGCTCGGCTATGACTTTGAGGGCTATGAGCGCACTATCGACAGCCACGTGAAGAACCTTCGCGCCAAGCTGGGTGACGACCCCAAGAAGCCCAAGTGGCTCTACACCGTTCACGGCGTTGGTTATCGTTTCGAGGCTCCGGCAAAGACCGATAAGTCGGACGAGAAATAAGGAAAATCACATATGACACCTGCGCGCTTTGAAATCGGGCAAAAGCATAAGCAGGAGAGCGAGGCGGGTTCCAAGGCTAGTTGGAACACGCCTCGCTCCGATTCGCGGCCAACGATGAGCTACCCCTCGCGCATGGCCCTGGCTTTTGCCCTGACATCACTCATGACGGTACTGGTGCTGGTGGGCGTGGTCTCCGTTGTATGGGGTACGGTTTTTTCGGACTACACGCGCGCCAATATCGTCGAGATCGCCAATTCCGCAGCCGAAAAGCTTGCGACGTCGTACGAGGAAAACGGCAATTGGGCTGCGGGCGAGCTGCGCACGGTCGCGACATCGAGTCTGGTGTCCGACGATCTTGGCATGCAGGTCGTCAACAAAAAGGGCGTTGTCGTCTATGACGACTCATGGCCCTCGGCAAGTGCGACCGCCGATGTGCGCGAGAGCGAATCGGCGTCGAGCAGCTCGAGCGGTAAAAAGGCCTCGCATAGTCCGGTTTCGTCGGCGCCCACCGACTCCGATAGCGTTGCCAACGTCGAAATCATAACGTCTTCTGGCGAGCATGTCGGACAGGTAAAGCTGTGGGCTATCGGCTCCGATGCCTTGCTCACCAAGGCAGATTCTGCGTTTAGGGAAAAGACCTTTAACGCCATGGCCCTTGCCGCGGTTGTTGCGGTTTGCATCTCGGTCGTTATCGGATCGCTTGTGTCGCGCATGCTTACCAAGCCGATTCATCGAATTACGAGCACGGCCAAGCAAATTCGCGACGGCGATCTGTCCGCTCGTACAGGCCTGCGCGGCGATGACGAGATCGATCAACTGGGCGAGACATTCGATGAGATGGCCACGTCGCTCGAGAAGGACATGAAGCACGAGAAGCGCCTGACCTCAGATGTTGCACACGAGCTTCGCACGCCGCTCATGGCAATGCTTGCAACGGTCGAGGCCATGCAAGACGGCGTGTACCCCACCGACGACGAGCATCTGGAGACAGTCGCCTCCGAGACACGTCGCCTGGCTCGTTTGGTGCAGCAGATGCTTGACCTGTCACGCATGGAAAATAGCACTGCTCCGCTCAATCTCGAACCGGTGGACATGGTTCCGTTCGTGCGATCGATAGTGAACGGCCAGGAGCGTCTGTTTGCCGACCGTGACCTTCGTCTTCGCTTTGCAGATGAAACCCAGGGACATGACGATGTCGTCGAGGCCGATCCCGATATGATCACGCAATGCGTCATCAACCTCATGAGTAACGCCATGCGCTATACCCCCGAGGGTGGATGGGTCGTGGTGTCGGTGCTCAGTGACCGTAAACACGTCGATATTGCGGTCTCGGACACGGGTATCGGTATCGCCAAGGAAGACCTGTCGCGCATTTTCGGACGTTTTTGGCGTGCCGACGCCTGCCGCGCCCGCGAGGCGGGCGGTCTGGGCGTGGGCCTTGCCGTGACCAAGCAAATCGTCGAGCGCCACCATGGCTACATATCCGTGGAGTCGGAGCTTGGAAAGGGTACGACTTTTACGATTCATCTGCCACGCGAGCACACGGCGGACGCGGCATCTACTACAATGGAGCACTAGCTTTTCGCTATTCGGTGAAGGAGGGGTTTCGTCCCTGCCGCTCCGAGTTTGCGAAAACGTGCGGGGAAGAACCCGCATTACTGTCGTATTTAGGTAAGGAGTGACTCACGTGACAACGATGGAGCGTCGTCCGGATTCCCGTGGCAAGGTTCGTGATATCTATGATGCCGGTGAAAACCTGCTGATGGTCGCCACCGACCGCATTTCTGCGTTCGACTTCATTCTTCCCGACGAGATTCCGTTTAAGGGAGAGGTGCTCAACCGCATCTCGGCATTCTGGTTCGATAAGTTTGCCGACATTGTTCCTAACCACCTCGTCTCCATCGACCCGGCGGATTTCCCCGAGGAGTTTGCTGAGTACCGTGACTATCTCGCTGGTCGCGCCATGCTGGTCAAGAAGGCGCAGACGATTCCTATCGAGTGCATCGTTCGCGGCTATCTGACCGGTTCGGGCAAGAAGACCTACGACGAGAACGGTACTGTCTGTGGCATTCAGCTGCCTGAGGGCCTGACGGAGGCGTCCAAGCTCCCTGAGCCGCTGTTCACGCCCTCCACGAAGGCCGAGATCGGTGACCATGACGAGAACATCTCGTATGAGCGTTGCTGCGAGATCGTTGGCGAGGACATCGCCACGCAGATCCGCGATCTGTCTCTTAAGATCTACAAGGCTGCCGCCGAGTACGCCGCGACCCGTGGCATCATCATCGCCGACACCAAGTTCGAGTTTGGTGTTATCGATGGCAAGGTCACGCTGATCGACGAGTGCCTCACGCCCGACTCCAGCCGTTTCTGGCCTGCTGCCAGCTACGAGGAGGGCAAGATCCAGCCTAGCTACGACAAGCAATTCGTCCGCAATTGGCTCAAGGCCAACTGGGATATGACGGGGGAGACCCCGCACCTGCCCGCCGAGGTCATCGATGGCACGTCCGAGCGCTATCGCGAGGCCTTCCAAATCATCACGGGCTCCCAGTTCACAAGCATGAAGGAGAACGCGTAAGTGAGTACCCGTAGCGCCACGAACAAGCGCACGCAATCCCGCGAGGTTACCGGGGTTGCGCGCAAGTCCGCCGCATCCGCTAAGCCCGCCCGTCAGGCAGCGAGCTCTGTTCACGTCGTGCCGGCATCGTCCAAGGCACGACGCAAAGAGCTCGAGAAGGGCGAAAATCTGGAAGGCCTTTCCAAGGAGGAAAAACGCGCCCGCAAGGCCAAGCAGCGCGCCCACGAGGATCGCATCTACACGGTGTCGAATATCCTTCTCAAGCAGGATGAGGACTACACCAAGCGCCGCCGTATTTGGTGGGCTGTGCTCGCTATCGGCATGGTGCTCGTCGTGGCAATTTGGGCTTCGCTCTATTTCGCTCCCGGCGGCACGGTGTCCAGTCCCGTTCAGATGGTCGGCATCGTCTTGTCCTATGTCATCATCCTAGGTGACTTTATCTACGACTTCGCTCGTATTCGTCCCTTGCGCAACATGTATCGCGCGCAGGCCGAGGGCATGTCCGAGAACAAGCTCAACGCTCTTATCGAGCGCGCAGCTGCCGAGGAGGACAAAAAGGACTCCAAGAAGAAGTAGCGTTTGCATTTACACTTATCGCTAAGATATAAGGCGCGTCGTTTTGCGGCGCGCCTTTTTATTGTCCTATAGATAGATGGAGTGGCACATGATTCGAGCTGCCCTGACGGTCGAAGAAGCTCTGGAAGGCATGAAGGCCCTGGAGCCCAAGATTAAAAACTATGCGCGCCTGGTTGTCCGCAAGGGCGTAAACGTCAAGCCCGGCCAGGAGGTTGTCGTTCAGTCTCCGGTCGAGTGCGCGTCCTTTGCCCGCGTGGTGGTCGCGGAGGCTTATGCCGCCGGCGCTGGTCACGTGACGGTCATTTGGGCCGATGATGCCGTGACGAGGCTCGCGTACGAGCATGTCGAGAAAAGCTATTTTGAGCAGACGTCCGAGTGGAAGCGCCTGCAGCTGGATTCCTTGGCCCAAGATGGCGCCTGCTTTATCTTTATCGAGGGCGCGGACCCTGCAGCTCTCAAGGGTATCGATCCCGCCAAGCCAGCCGCGGCTTCCAAGGCAAGGAATACGCAGTGCAAGGTCTTTCGCCGTGGACTGGATTACAACATCAACCCGTGGTGTATCGCCGGCGCTCCGGTCGTGGCTTGGGCGCGCGAGGTGTTCCCGGGAGACGCCGATGAGGTCGCAATCTATAAGCTGTGGAATGCGATTTTGCACACCGCCCGCGCTGACGGTCAGGATCCGGAAAGCGACTGGGAGCTTCATGACGCCGCGTTCGAAAAGAACCTGCGTTTCCTAAACGATAATCAATTTGATTGCCTGCACTACACCGCTTCGAACGGAACTGATCTGACGATTGGTATGACGAAGGGCCATGAGTGGGCCGGCGGCAAGGGCGAGACGCCCGATGGACATCCCTTCTTCCCCAACATTCCCACCGAGGAGGTCTTCACTTCGCCTGATCGTATGCGTGCCGACGGTATCGTGTATTCGGCTATGCCGCTCGTTCATCACGGTAACAAGGTTGACGATTTTTGGATTAAGTTCGAGGGCGGCCGCGTGGTGGACTACGACGCTCGCGTGGGCAAGGCAACACTTGCGAGCATTATTGACACCGATGAAGGCGCTGCTCATCTGGGTGAGGTCGCGCTTATCTCCAAAAATACGCCGATTCGCGAAAGCGGTGTTCTGTTCTATGACACACTCTATGACGAGAACGCCAGCTGTCACCTTGCGTTGGGTGTTGGTTTCCCTGAATGCATCGAAGGCGGGTACGACATGTCCAAAGAGGAGCTCCTGGAGCATGGCGTTAACGTTTCGAGCACGCATGTCGACTTTATGATCGGTACGGACGACATCGATATTACGGGCATTACGCCCGATGGACGCGAAGTTGTGATTTTCCAGAACGGCCAATGGAGTTGGGAATAGTCCCAGACCGTGGTACAATGCCACCCGCGGGCCGTTAGCTCAGCTGGCAGAGCAGGGGACTTTTAATCCCAAGGTCCAGGGTTCGAACCCCTGACGGCCCACCATAGAAAAGAAAGCGATCGACTCCGGTTGGTCGCTTTTTTGTTGCCGGTGCACGGGTTCGAACCCGTCGGGACGCGGAGCTGAGTAAACGCGTGAGCGTTTGCCAGCGCAGCGCGCAAGGCGCGAAAGCGCCGCAGCGGCCGCCTGCGGAGCAGGCTGAACCCCTGACGGCCTACCCAAAGAAAGGAAAAAGAAATGAAAACAGATAGATACGGAATTAGCGGCAGCACATTAAAGATAATAGCGGCCATCTCGATGGTTCTCGATCATGTAAGCAGGATCGTCCTGACCAATGGAATCATGACTCACGCATCGTACAATCAGATATCAGACGAACAGTGGGCGATTCTAAGCGAGGCTTCGGATGTGCTTCATGTTCTTGGCAGAATTGCATTTCCCTTATTTTGTTTTTTGATAGTTGAGGGATTTTTGCATACTCATGACATAAAGAAGTACCTGCGAAATATGCTTGTCTTCGCAATCATTGCTGAGCCCATATACGATTTCGTTCAAACCGGGCAGCTATTTGACCTTCGGCAACAGAATGTTATGTATGAGCTCCTGCTTTCCTTGGTCTTTTTGATTATTCTGGAAAAGATACAAAGTCTTTCAAAATGGAAAAGGTACATCGCAGAAACTGCTCTGATTGTTTTGACAGCACTGGCAGCTGAATACACTAAACTGGATGGCGGTGTGTATGGCATTCTGCTTGTGGCTGCATTCTATTTATTCCACGACAGCAAGGCCAAGATGTTCTTTGCTGCAGTATGCGCAGTGTTCCTTTCGTCATGCCATATAGTTGGCGGCGGATTTGAGTTTGCTACAGCTAATGTATTTAATCCTGATGTTGCTGCCGCGGTCGTTTCGTTGCTGCTTATCAATCTTTATAATGGCAAGCGAGGGCTGAAGCTCAAATATTTCTTCTACATTTTCTATCCGGCACATCTTGCTCTGCTTTATGGTGTCTCACTTATTGTTTTGAACTGTCTTTAAAAACTCTCAAACAAGTCTCTGAAAGCAGAAACAAATTGACCCTAAGACTGCTTGTGAATTTCCGGAAGACCTGAGAGATGCGTGGATAGACAACGAGGGCTGCAGAAAGATGCTACTCAGTTCTCTGGCGGATCGCATGAATCTGTATGAGGATCACTTTCACACACTCATTAATAACAGCGATAAACACGGCAGATCCTCAAAACATGAGACTGCGAAGGTCGAAAGATGCTTCGAAAGCATGAATGGCAGCGAGAAAACGAGTTCGTAAGCACCCTCTGGATGCTCCAGCATAAAACAGAAAGCGATCGACTCCGGTTGGTCGCTTTTTTGTTGCCGGTGCATGGGTTCGAACCCGTATCAATCTATATATAAGAACGCTTGGCGAACAATACCCGCCTTTTACCGATGGGAAACAAATAGCTGATGCTTTTGGAGTAAAGTGGCGCTCCAGAGATGACCGATACCTCAATACTCATAAAACAGCTGGTCATCGCCAATATCAGAAGCCAATGCTTCAGTTTTAACCCCAGTGATGCGACTGAGGGACCTATTCATTTGTGAACAAAATATGGAGTACCGGATTCCCGCCCCCGGGGCCCCTCCGGTCTGGCAATATATCTCCTTGCCGCGCGGCCCGGTGGAACCGGATCAGCCGCGGGGCGTGCACCTTGAGAACCGGATACTGCGAGGATGGACACATCGAGTGTCGCATCCGGGCAGACATCGAACCATTTGAAATGGTCTAACTTGGATTTGTTTTTCGCAAGGCCGCCGAGAGGCGGCCCCGAGAAATTCCTTTTCCTATACTAAAACCATATGAATCGAACGGAACCGATCAGCGATGAACTGAGAGGACCGGACGGGCTCGAAGCCCAACATATTTGGACGGAGAGTTCGATCCTGGCTCAGGATGAACGCTGGCGGCGCGCCTAACACATGCAAGTCGAACGGCACCCCTCCTCGGAGGGAAGCGAGTG
>NZ_JBBNLM010000007.1:0-97800 GCF_040092475.1 Collinsella sp. CLA-ER-H10 | reverse complement strand
CGGCGTGACCGGCGACGAGGACTACGTCATCATCGACACCGCCGAGTACGCGATCCCGGGCCTGGACGACGACTTCCGCGTCATCGTGTCGCCGTGGATCCTGTCCGTGCTGACCACCGACCGCCTCTCGCGCAACTACGAGCTGGTCACCAAGCACAACCTCAAGTACCGCCGCTACTACCACCAGTTCGACTACTAAGAGCTGGCCGCAGGGCCGATATCTTGGCTGGTTGATATCTCGACCCTACACAAGGGCGTCCGCATTCGCGCGGGCGCCCTTTTTGCGTTGCCGTCGGCGCAGGGTGTCCTCGGCGGAAATCTCATCCCGGAATTTCGGCTCAGAGTGGGATGCGGTTTCCGGATGCGTCCCATTCTGAAGCCCCGAAACGGGACGCGCTTTCCGCTTGGGGTCCGATCCGGAAAGCTCATCCCGTTCCGAGCATCAAATCCGGGACATGCTTTCCGCGCTCCGCCCCTTGCAGAAAGCGCGTCTCCTTCCAAACACAAATCTTGCGGTACAGCTTCTGCAAAGACGCGAAGTGGCCGCTGACAGCAAAGAGGGGCTGCCGAGACAATGCCCGACGGCCCCTCCCCTCATAACTTGCTATCGATGCCAATCGCCACAAGGGCGCGGCTGCCTACTTGCTGATCGCGCCCGTCATATAGATAAACTGCACGCGATTTATATGTCCGCCCTGCTCGCCGTTGACAAAGTCCGTCGGCGTAAAGCCGGGGTTGAGCATTTCCTCGATCTTGTCCTTAACGGTGTCGATGACCTGAGTATCGAGATTGCTCGTTCGGTCGGTAAGCTCCTGCATGCCGTTGCCGAGCTCGGATGCGCCGCTGACAAGCGTACCTGCACCCGAGGAGAGAAGATTCATGCCGCTAGCAAGGCTAGCAGCACCTGTCTTGAGCTGCGCCGCACCGTTGTTGAGCTGTGATGCGCCGTTGGCAAGCGCGGGCGTGGCACCGTTGAGCTGCTGTGTGCCCGCAGCAAGCTGGTCGGTGCCCGCGGCAAGAGCCGCGGCGCCATCGCTCAGCTGACCCGCGCCCGTTGCTGCAGAGCCAACACCGGCGACAAGACCGGGGTTCACGGCCGTGGGGTTTGCCGGGTTGATCGCGCTGTTCATATAGGCGATGGCTCCGGCCAGACTCAGCTGTTGGCCATCCTGGACAGTGGTGTAGCCCTGAATGGCGCTATCGAGCGCGGTGACGGCACCCTGGGCGCCGCCCTGGGCGCCGGCCGCCTGGGCCAAAGTCGTAACCTGATCGGTAAGCGTGCCAAACATGGACTCGGCACCCTTAAGGCCCTGCGACACCTGCGTGTTAAGACCCTGCGCGCCCGCAACGGCATTGGATGCAGAATCGAGAAGCGCGGTAAGACCCGTCGCATCGGCGCTCGATGCCGCCGTGGCGGCGGCACCCGCGCTGGTAGCAGCACTGCCGGCACTTGCGGTGGCGGCATCCAGCTGTGCCGTAGCCTCGCTTAGCTTGGCTGCCGCAGCCTTGGCGGAGTCGAGATCGGCCGCGTTATCCAGCGCGTCCTGAGCATCGGCGACCGCCGCCTTGGCAGCGGCAATAGATGCAACGGTGCTCTCGGCGCCAGCCTTTGCGCTCTCGGCGTTAGCCTTTGCCGCATCGTTGCCCATGGCGCTCGCGGCCTGCTTTGCCCCGCCGAGCGCCTGCTGTGCACCGGCAAGGTACTGCCCCTCGCCGCTGAGCGCCGCCGTAAGACCCTGCGGCCCGTACAGCGCGCTGTAGGCGTTGCCCGACGTAGCGGTCACGGCGTCCTGGGCCGCCTTGGCCGCAGCCTGCGCCTTGGCAAGGTTTGCCTCCTGAGCCTGCTTGCCCAGCGTCAGCGCGTCGACGTACGTATCGGACCCAGCGGCAATTCCACTTATGCCGCCCGAGATCTGCTGTGCGCTCCCCTGCAGCTTGGAAAGGCCCGCCGAAAGATCGGACGCACCGCCCTTAAGCTGCACGGCACCGGCATTAACCCCCTCGGCACCGGCATTAAGGTTGCTCACGCCTTCGACCAGCGTGGGGACCTGCGCGTTGAGCTGACTCGTACCCGCCGCGAGCGCAGCGGCGCCACTGGACAGCGTGCCGGCACCGGTATTGGCCGTGGCAAGCGAGGCCGCGAGCGTCTTGACACCGTCGGCAACCTGGCCAGCACCGCTATTGGCCGTAGCAATACCGTTGGAGAGCTCCACGAGCTGGCTCGTATCCATGCTGCTCGAGTCCACATCGATGGCAAGATTCAGCGGCACGCCGACAATCTGCCAGCCATCAAACTCAAAATCCTCAACATCGGTCGTAATGGTGTAGTCTCCGGTGCTGCCGGGAATCACCATGTAGGTAAGCTGCGTGTTGGAGCCGTTGGCAGCAACCGTGGCGCCCTCAGCCTCAATATCGTGTGCCTCGGCATCCTTAAGCTGACCGGTAATCTGAACCAGGTAGTTATCGGCATAATCGCCACCGGTATAGTCGTCATTCTTTTCGACCTTGAGCTTCATGGTGAGCTTGCCGCTCTTGCCCGCCAAATCCTTGGCGTCGATATCGCGGCCATCGAGCTGGTATGCCACGGTGACGTTCCACGGCATCTGAGTGTTCTTGTCCAGATCGCCCTGGTAGACAAAGTCCTGCACTCCCTGGCCCGTAACGGCAACCGACCCGCTGTCGTCCGTTAGTTTTTGAGTCGTCGATAGGTTGGTCACTTTGTTATAGGTGCCGGCATCGTCGATCTTGACGCCCTTATTGGCCTCGAAGCTATTGACCACGTAAACACCCGTGCGATTGCCGTCGGCATCGGTTTTGACGTATACGACCTGGTTTTTCTTATATCCCGGCGTGCTGTTATCGGAGTCCGTCGCCATCTGTTCACTCGTAGCCGAGGCAGCGCTCGTCGACCCTACGCCGTCGGCGAACACAACGGCACCGGGAACGGTAAGGGCCACGGTCAGACCGGCGGCAAGAGCGAGCGCAGCGATGCGCTTATGGGGACGACGTACAAGATCGCGTTGGGCTTTGAGCTCTTTCGAAGCGGTATCAGTGGTATGGGTATGCATTGCGGTATTCCTTCCAACTGCTTTGTAAAACGTTACTGAGCGGAGCCGTCCGCAGCCGATGCCTCGGTGGTATCCGAAACCGGATCCTGGGCATCCTTGGGCAAAAAATGAGCTTTGAGCGTGGTCTTGCCGATGAGGCCATCGAGCACATACAGGAAACCCGGCAGCGCAAAGAGTACGGCGACTAGGGAGATGCTCACGCCGACGCCCAGGAACCAGCCGATCTGCTTGAGCACGCCGTGGCTCGAGATCGCATGGATCAGGAAGCCACTGATTAGCAGAACCGATCCAGAGGTCAAAACAGGAATCGTGCAAGCTTCCATGGTCTCGAGTAGCGCTTCGCGCTTATGCATGGTCACGCGGTCCTCACGATAGCGGTCAGCAATCAGGATGCCGTAGTCGACGGCAACGCCCAGCTGGATGGAGCTCACAATTAAGTAGGCGAGGAAGAACTCGTGCATACCGGTGTAGAGCGGTGCAGCAAAGTTGACCCAGATCGAGGTCTCAATCACGAGCACCAAGATGATCGGCAGGCTCAGCGACTTGGTGGCCAGCAGCAAGACCGCGAACACGGCCACGACGGCGATGAGGTCGACCTTGCCCTTATCGACGGTGATGGTGTCCTTAAGGTCGGTGGTGCTCACGCCCTCGCCGGCGAGCATTGCCTTACCCGGATAATGTTTGTCCGCGATACAACGAATCTTCTTGACCAGCTTAAATGTACTCGGACCCTCGTAGGGCGCGGTAACCGTGAGCACCAAACGGCTGTAGTGCTCTCCCTCCACCAGATCGAGCGTGTCCTTTTCGGCCATGCCCGTGGGGATATAGGGACTCGCAACGTCAACATAGCTCTGGATGGACTTGACCTCGGGGAGCGCCTTGAGCTCATTGGAGAGTGCCTGCTCCTCGCTCACCTCTCCACGGGGAACGAGCACAACGTAGGTATCGGAGTTGCCAAAGACCTCCTTGACCTTGTCCATATCCTGACCAAGCCGCGTATCCGAACCAAAAATGTGCGAAGTGCCGTAGTAGTACGTGATATCGCTGGAGGTCGATGCCACACGCGCAGGGTAAACCACGGCGAGGATCACGACGGCAGCGGGGATACAGACCTTGAGCACCAGACGGGCGAACTTACCCAGCGGCGGGACAAAGGGCCTGTGCTGCGATTTTTGCACAAAGCCATCGAACTGAACGAACATCGAAGGAACAAAGGTAAAGACCGATACCAGGCTGATGGCGATACCCTTTGCAAGGGCAAGACCAAGGTCGGGGCCGATCTTAAACTGCATGGCGGCAAGCGCGATAAAGCCGATGCAGACCGTGCAACCGCTCGAAAACACGGCGACCGAGGACAGGCAGCACGACTGCACCATGTCTTCGGCAACGCTGCCGTGGCGGCCACGCTCCTCGTTAAAGCGGTGCAGCAAAAAGACCGAGAAGTCCAGCGCGATGGCAACCTGCAAAATGGAGCCCGCAGAGTTGGTGACAAAGCTAATCTCGCCAAAGATGAGGTTGGTGCCCCAGTTGATAAACACCGAGACGCCCAGGCCCAGCAGCACCAGGATGGGTTCGGCCCAGCTGGTAGTCGTGATGACCAGAATCACGAAGATAATCGCTATGACAGCGACCGTGATAATGCTGATCTGCTGCTCGGTCGATGTGGTGGCGAGCGCGTTAGACATGGCCGAGCCCGTAATGGCGCCCTCGTCGCCCACGATATCTCGAATAGCGTCGGTTGCCTCGATCTCCTTTTCGGAATTAACCGTCACCGTAAACAGGGCGTTGTTCTTTTTGTAATAGGTCTCAACGGTGTCTTTGTCTTGCGTGGCAAGCGGCTGATCGATATCTGCCGCGTCGTCAAGCCATAGGACCTCCTCGACGCCGTCGACCTTTTTGATTTTGTCCTTGTATTTGAGCGCCTGAGCGATCGAGACATTGGGCACCATAACGCGACAGTTGGGAATGTCACCCTCAAACTCATCACCCATGGTATTCAGAGCGACGGTCGACGCCGCTTCGTCGGGCAGATAGCTCGTAATGTCGTAGTTAACGCCTACAAACTGGCGCAGGAACAGGCATACCAGTGCTGCCACCGCATAGAACGCGATGATGGGTTTGCGGTGCTTCACGACCCATCGAAATAGCTTCTCTTTCAACCTCAATCCTCCATAACGCTCAGCCTATGTTTTGCTCTTTGTTATATTCCACATTTGGTAGTTATACAACATGTGTAGGATAAAGGCGCCATAAAGATATGCGATTGACGCGGTCCCGGAGCCAAAACAGCCGCTGCAGAAGCAGTTCGGAAAAGGTCCTCAGCGGAAACTGCATCCCAGTTTTTAGACGAAAAACGGGATATGGTTTCTGGTTGGCCTAGATAATCGTCAGATTTAGCTGAGCGTCTGCCCCTATGTTTCCAAATGAATACGGTGTGAGCTGCGGACAAGGATTTTCCCCGCAAGCACTCTAGTATGCTAAAGTACCCAAAAGACCGGCGGAGCTATGCCGGTCGTTTGTTCTGTATGCAACACAGCATGAGGAGGCTCACCAGATGACGGCCACACCGTGGGGATTCCGGGACATATTGCCCGAGGAGGCTCAGGCGCGCGAGGAGATCGCGCTGACGGTGAAGGGCTGCTTTAGGGAGCATCATTATCTGCCGGTTGAGACGCCGCTGCTCGAGGACAAGGGCTCGCTCGAGGAGGGCGGCCGTATCGCGGACACGCCGTTTAAGCTTTTTGACGATGACGGCCGCTTGTTGGTGGTTCGTCCCGACAATACGTTGCCGATCGTGCGTTTGGTCTCGACCCGCATGCGCGCGGCCGACTTGCCGCTGCGCCTGCGCTATGAGGCGCCGGTGGTTCGCGAATGCCAGCGCAATGCCGGCGGTTCGCGTCAATTTACCCAGCTGGGTTTTGAGCTCATCGGCGCGGGCGATACCGCGGGCGATGTCGAGATCGTCTCGCTGGTGGCCGAGGCCGTTCGCAAGTTGGCGCTGCCCGATGCGCGCATTATCGCAGGTAGCGTGCGCCCGTTTAAGGAGCTGCTCGCGGCGTGCGAGGATCGCGAGCTGGCTGCCGAGGCTCTGCGCTGCGTGCACGCCAACGACTTTGTGGGCCTCGATGCCCGCGTGGCGGCAAGCGCCGAGACCGATGCCGTTAAGGCCGCCGTCAGCGAACTGCCGCGCCTGCATGGTGGGGCCGAAGTGCTCGATCGCGTGGATGCGCTGCTGGCGGCTGCCGGTATTGTCGCGCCGCTGACGCGCGAACTCCGTGCCCTGGTTGATGGTCTGGCTCCCGAGGACGCCCAGGTGCTGTCGTTCGACTTCTCCATCATGAACTCTTTCGATTACTACACGGGCCTGGTCTTTAAGGCCTATGCCGGTGGCCTGCCCGATCCGGTGGGCTCGGGCGGTCGCTACGACTCTATCTTTACCGGCGCGTTCGGCGACGGCATCGAGGTGCCGGCGGCGGGCTTCGCCTTTTCGCTCGAGCGTCTGGAGGCCGCGTGCACCTCTGCCGAGGACGCCGCCTCCGATGGTGACCACGCCGTGGGCCGCGGCGCCGAAGGCCCGCTACGCATCGCCGTGCCCAAGGGCTCGCTTAAGGCCGACACGCTCGACGTGCTCGAGGCCGCGGGCCTGGACGTCTCTGAGCTGCGCGACCCCGGCCGTCACCTGATTGTGCGCGGTCGCGACACGCGTGCCGGCGAGGGCACGGTCGGCGATATCGAGTTTGTCATCGTGCGTCCCAGCGACGCGCCCGCTTTTGTGGGCTGTGGTGGTGCCGATTGCGGCATCTGTGGCTGGGACTCGCTCATCGAGGCAGACCTCAACTTGCTGCAGCTGGTCGATCTGGGCTACGGCCTGTGCACGTTTATCGAGGCAGAGCCCGCGTGGCGCGCCGGCCAGGCCGAGCGCAACTATGCCCGCCGCGGGTCGCTTCGCGTGGCCACCAAGTATCCGCGCATCGCGAGTGCCTGGTATGCCGAGCGCGGCGTGAACGCCGATATCGTCTCACTGCACGGCAACATCGAGCTGGGCCCCATCGTCGGCATGACCGATCGCATCGTGGATATTGCCGCCACGGGCGCCACGCTGCGCGATAACGACCTGGTCATCACCGGCCGCATCATGGACTGCACGGCCCGCTTCTTTGTCAATCCGGGCGCCGCACGTCTGGATCCGCGCGTACGCAATCTGGCAGATCGCTTGGCGGCTGCCGTGAAGGACAAGCATTTTGAGCCCGTCGCGGGCTCGGCACAATAGCGCGAGCGCGCACGGGCGCCCCAACGTACGGGCTGCGGGCCGACTGGTGCCGCTGCCCAGTCGCTCGTTTTTCGAACACAACCTCGACCGATAGGGGATACCGATATGAAGACCATCAAGCTTGCTCCCGGTGAGCGCCTCGTTACCAACCAGCTCAACCGCAAGGGCGTGCTGCCGCAAAACATCGTCGACGCCGCCCGCGATATCGTGGCCAACGTGCGTGCCAACGGCGATGCCGCGGTGCGCGATTACTGCCAGCGTTTTGACGGTGTCGAGCTGCAGAGCTTCCGTCTGCCGCAAGAGCAGATCGATGCCGCGCTCGAAGGCCTCGATCCCGCTTTTGCCGCGGCGCTCGAAAAGGCTGCACGCCAGATTCGTGAGTTCCACCAGCGCGAGGTCGAGCAGAGCTGGTTTACCACGCGTGCGGACGGCACGATGCTCGGCGTTAAGGTGACCCCGCTCGCGGCGGCCGGCATCTACGTGCCGGGCGGTCGCGCGCAGTATCCCTCCACGGTGCTCATGAATGCCATTCCCGCCAAGGTTGCCGGCGTCAAGCGCGTGGTCATGGTGACCCCGCCGCAGAAAGATGGCCTGATCAGCCCGTATACGCTCGCCGCGGCAAAGCTCGGCGGCGTGGACGAGATCTATATGGTGGGTGGCGCTCAGGCCGTGGCCGCGCTGGCGTACGGCACCGAGACTATTCCGCGCGTCGACAAGATCACCGGCCCGGGCAACGCCTTTGTCGCTGCGGCCAAGCAGATTGTCTCGGGCGACGTGGGTATCGACATGGTCGCTGGCCCCTCCGAAGTCTGCGTGCTGGCCGATGCCACGGCCAAGCCCATGGTGGTCGCGGCCGACCTGATGGCCCAGGCCGAGCACGATCCGCTGGCAGCCTGCTATCTGGTGACCTGCGACGAGCAGTTTGCGCGCGAGGTCGAGGCAGGCATCGATATCCTGGTGGCGCAGTCGCCGCGTGCCGAGATCACGCGTGCTTCGCTCGACAATGAGGGCACCATCGTGGTGGCCGCCGACATGGCTGCCGCCGTCGAGGCGGTGAATACCGTGGCGCCCGAGCACTTGGAGCTGCACTGCAAGGACGCGATGGGCCTGCTCGGCGGCATTCGCAACGCCGGCGCCATCTTTGTGGGCGCTTGGAGCTCCGAGCCGCTCGGCGATTATGTTGCCGGTCCCAACCACACGCTGCCAACCGGCGGCACGGCCATGTTCTCCAACCCGCTTTCGGTCGAAGAGTTCGTTAAGCGCTCGAGCGTCATTTGCTATACGCCCGAGGGCCTGCTCTCTGACGCTCCCGCCACACAGCGTCTAGCCGAGGCCGAGGGCCTGTGGGCGCACGCGCTTTCTGCTGCCCTGCGTCGTCGCGTGCTGGAGCAGGGCGAGGATGCCGTGAGTGCCGAGTCACTGGCTGCGGCCGACCTGACCAAGGTCGCCTGGCCGGGCGACGCCGTGGCGACGGTTGCTGAGGGCGTGGACCTGGCGGCGGCTGCGGGCGGTGCCGCTGGCGCGACCGGCGAGGAGGCCTAATATGGCCGAGCTGACGCCCCGCATGAAGGAGCTCGTCCAGCCCTACTTGACCGGCATCGAGCCCTACGATCCCAACTTTACGCCCACGCGCATCAATCTTTCGGCCAACGAGAACACCTATCCCGTGCCGGCCGGCGTGCGCGAGGCGGTTGATGCGGCCTTGGCTGCCGCACCGCTCAACCGCTATCCCGATCCCATGTCTAACGACCTGCGCGACGAGCTTGCTGCCTGGCATGGCGTGACGCGCGAGAACATCTGCGTGGGCAACGGCGGCGACGAGCTGCTCTATAACTATCTGCTGGCGTTTGGCGGTGCGGGGCGGACCCTGCTCAACTGCCCGCCGTGCTTTAGCGAGTACGCGTTCTTTGCGTCGCTCTGCCAGACCGAGGTGCGCGACGTGTGGCGCGACCCCGCGACCTTTGAGCTCGATCAGACAGCCGTGCTTGCGGCGGCGCCCGAGTGCAACCTGGCAATCGTGACCTCGCCCAACAATCCCACGGGCGACGTGGCGCCGCTCGACTTTGTCGCGGCGCTTTGCGATGCGTGCCCCGGCATGGTAATGGTCGACGAGGCCTACGTTGAGTTCGCCGACGATTCGTTTGGCGCGGCCACCACGGCGCAAGGCCTTATCGCCGAGCATCCCAACCTGGTGATTCTGCATACGCTGTCCAAGGCGTTTGGCGCTGCCGGTACGCGTCTGGGTTACGTGATCGCGGCGCCGGAAGTCATCGACGTGTTCGCGGCGATTCGCCAGATCTATTCGGTCAATGTGCTGAGCCAGGCCGCCGCGCTTGCCTGCGTGCGTGCCCGCGATGCGTACGCGCCCGTGGTGGCGCAGGTCGCAACCGAGCGCGAGCGCGAGCTGTGCGCCCTGCGCTCGATGGCTGCCGAAGGCCTGCCCGTGGAGGTATGGCCGAGCGCGGCGAACTTTGTGCTCGTACGCACGCCGCATGCCACGCGCGTGCGTGAGCGCCTGCGCGACGAGTATTCGATTTTGGTGCGCGACTTTAGCTATGCACCGGGGCTCGCGGACTGCCTGCGCATCACCGTGGGTACCCCACAGGAAAACGACGAGGTGCTGGCTGCGTTTGCCGCGCTGGTGAAGGAGGAGATGTAGATGGGCCGTTATGCCGAGGTGACCCGCAAGACGGGGGAGACCGACATTGTCGTCAAGCTCGACCTGGACGGATGCGGCGTGTGCGATATCTCGACCGGCGTACCGTTTTTCGACCACATGCTCAATGCTTTTGGCCGCCATGGCCTGTTTGATCTGACGGTGCATGCGGTGGGCGATGTGGAGGTCGACGCACACCACACCGTCGAGGACACGGGCATTGTGCTGGGCGAGGCGTTTTGCCAGGCGCTGGGCGACAAGGCGGGCATCACGCGCTTTTCCGATGCGGCGATCGCCATGGACGAGACGCTCGTGATGGCTGCCGTGGACATCTCGGGCCGTGGCCAGGCTTATTGCGAGCTGCCCGTGCCGACCGAGCGCGTGGGCACGTTCGATACCGAGCTGGCCGTCGAGTTCTTTTATGCCTTTGCACGCGATGCCAAGCTCACACTGCACGTGCGCGAACTGGCGGGCGGCAACTCGCATCACATTATCGAGGCCGCCTTTAAGGCCGTGGGCCGCACGATGCGCCAAGCCTGTGAGCTGGACCCTCGCGTGCAGGGCATCCCCAGCACCAAGGGTTCACTGTAACCGCCACAAGGGTAAAAACCACCACGAAGGTGCCTGTCCCCTTTGTGGTGGTTTTGGATGATGGGAAAAGGGAGGGTCGCGTGGGCGAACCGAAGATCGTGGTGGTCGACTACCACAAGGGCAACTTGTCGAGCGTCGTGCGCGGGCTTGCGCGCGCCGGTGCCGCCGCCTGCACATCGGACGACCCGGAGCAGATTCGCAACGCCGACGGCCTGGTCATCCCGGGCGTGGGCGCGTTCTATGACGCGATCGCCTTTATGCGCCAGAGCGGCGAGGAGGCGGCCGTGCTCGACGCCGTTGCCGCTGGAACTCCGCTGCTCGGCATCTGCCTGGGCCTTCAATTATTTTTTGAGCGCGGCAACGAGGGCGTGCCTGCGGACGAGGGCGCAGTTGCCGACGGCAACACCCCCGAGCAGGCCGGTGGCCCCTGGGTCGATGGCCTGGGTATTATGCGCGGTTCGTGCGCGCGTCTGGAGTCGAGCCGCCTGAAGGTGCCGCACGTGGGGTGGGACCAGGTGCACATGACGCCTGCCGGTGCGGCCGATCCGCTGCTCGCCGGTTTTGCCGAGGGCGCCAATATGTACTTCACCCACAGCTATGCGGTGGCCGACGATGCCGATGCCGCCGATGTTCTGGCACGCACGCACTACACGCGGAGCTTCCCGTGCATCGTGCGCCACGGCAACGTGTGGGGCTGCCAGTTCCATCCCGAGAAATCCTCTGCGCTGGGTCAGCGCATTCTTAAGAACTTCGTGAGCATCGTCGAGGGGGCCGGCCGATGATTCTGTTTCCCGCAATCGATTTGATCGGCGGCAAGGTCGTGCGCCTGGAGCGCGGCGACCGGAGCCGCTGCAAGGTATATTCCGACGACCCCGTGGCCGTTGCCGGCTCCTTTGCCGAGCAGGGTGCGAGCTGGGTGCACGTCGTCGACCTGTCCGCTGCCTTTGGCGAGGACGAGGACGCGTGCGCTGCCAACTCGGCAGCGATTAAGGCCATCTGCAGCGTCGACGGTCTGTCCGTGGACGTGGGCGGCGGCGTCCGCTCGCTCGCGCGGATCGACGAGCTGGCCGGCTACGGCGCGCGTCGCATCGCACTCGGCACGGTGCTCGTGACCGAGCCGGGATTTGCCGAGGTGGTGGCTCGCGGCTTTAGCGAGCTGTTGGTGGCAGACATCGCCGCGCGCGACGGTCAGGTCAAGGTGAACGGCTGGCGTGACGGCGCGGGCGTGGCACTCGACGACGCCGTGGCGCAGCTCACCGAGCTGGGCTTTAAACACTTGGTCTATACCGATATCGCGCGCGATGGCATGCAGACGGGCATCGACGTGGCGGCATATCGCCATGTGGCCGAGGTCGCGGGCTTTCCCGTTGTGGCTTCGGGCGGTATCTCGACACTCGACGATATCCGCGCGCTTGCCGCGGTGGGCGAGGATGCCATCGAGGGCGCCATTACCGGTCGTGCGCTCTACGAGGGCAACTTTACGCTGGCCCAGGCGCTGGCCGCCGCCCGAGGGGAGGAGTAGCCCATGCTTACCAAACGCGTAATTCCCTGTCTGGATGTTAAGGACGGCCGCGTGGTCAAGGGCGTCAACTTTGTGAGCTTGCGCGATGCGGGCGACCCGGTGGAGCTAGCGCGTGCCTACGATCGCGAGGGTGCGGACGAGGTCGTCTTCCTGGATATTACCGCCACGAGTGACAACCGCGCGACGACTATCGAGATGGCGGCGCATGCGGCCGAGGAGCTGGCTATTCCCTATACCGTGGGCGGCGGCTTTCGCGATCTTGCGGGCATGCGCACCATGGTTGCCGCCGGTGCCGACAAGGTGTCGCTCAACTCGGCGGCCGTGCGCGACCCGTCGCTGATTAGCCAGGCTGCCGCGGCGTTTGGCAGCCAGGCCGTGGTCGTGGCGATCGATGCCAAGCGCGTGGGGCTGCCCGGGGAGCCGGGCGCCGATAAGTGGGAGGTCTTTACGGCGGGCGGCCGCAACGCTACGGGTATCGACGCGGTGGCGTGGGCCGAGGAAGCGGCTCGTCGCGGCGCCGGCGAGATCCTGCTGACCAGCATGGATCGCGACGGCACCAAGGCCGGCTTTGACCTGGCACTCACCCGTGCCGTGGCGCGCGCGGTGCCAATCCCCGTCATCGCGAGTGGTGGCGTGGGCACGCTCGAGCATTTTGCCGAGGGTGTGATCGAGGGCGAAGCCGACGCCGTGCTGGCGGCGAGCGTCTTTCACTTTGGAACCTTCAGCATTCGCCAGGTGAAGGAGTATATGGCCAGTCAAGGCATCCCCGTGAGATTGGATTTTTAAATGGAGCAAGTGACAACTGCGTCCGAGCTCAAATACGACGCCTGCGGGCTGATTCCTTGTGTGGTTCAGCAGTATGACACCAGCGAGGTGCTTATGGTTGCTTGGATGAACGAGGAGTCGGTGGGGCTGACGCTCAAGACCGGTACCACATGGTTTTGGAGTCGCAGCCGCCAGGAGCTCTGGAACAAGGGCGCGACGAGCGGCAATATGCAGGAGGTCAAGGAACTCTGGGCCGACTGCGATAGCGATACGCTGCTGGTCAAGGTTGACTCGCCGGGCCCGGCTTGCCACACCGGCAACCGTACCTGCTTCTTTAAGAAACTCGCCTAAGGCGGGCGTCCTGTTGGGCGCTCGGTAAAACGGAAAGGATTGAACTATGGGTGTGCGCACCGCAAATGTTCAGGATGGAAATATCGGCGAGACGCTGACGGGGCTGGCCGAGGTGATTCACGGTCGTCGCGATGCGTCGCCACAGGAGAGCTACACCGCTCGTCTGTTGACCGACGTCGAGGACGAGCTGCTCAAGAAGCTTGCCGAGGAGGCGAGCGAGGTGATCATGGCCTGCAAGGATAACGATCACGACCACATCCGCTACGAGGCCGGCGACCTGGTCTACCACCTGCTCGTAACGCTCGAACGCTACGGCATCACCCTCGACGAACTGGCCGGCGAACTCAACGCTCGCCGCCACTAGTTTTAGGCGAGGGGCGTGGACTCCCATTCTCCGGTAGCGTGGGGGATGTCGAAGGTTCGATAACCGCAGTCGTAGGCGTGGTCCTGGACCTCGCGGATATTCCAGCAGATATCGCAGGCGCGGTGCGCGTCCGAGCCAAAGGTGATGGGTACCTCGGCATGGGCAAAGCAGCGCAAGAGGCCGGTCGCGGGGTAGTAGTCGTCGAGTCCCTTGCGCGGCGCGGCAGTCGAGACCTCAACGCGCCGATTCGTGTCGTGTGCGCATTCTGCCATCTGCCCCCAGAACGGCGCGGGGTCAAAGTCGGGCGCAAACCCTTCCTTCGAAAAGCGCATGACCAGGTCGGGGTGGGCCATCACATCAAAGTTGAGTGAACTTTCGCAAGCACGGCACCAGTCGTCGACGTAGCGCTCCCACACGCCGCGCACGCCCAGGTTTTCCCAAACGTGCAGGTTGGTGTCATCGTCGATCCAACCGCAGCACGAATCGGGCGTATCGGGACGAGCGACGTCTTCTGTCCCCGTCGTGCCCGCAGCGCCTGCCGCAATATCGCCGGGGTCGCCAATCCAGTGCACGCTGCCCAAGCGTACCACGGCGCCCTGGGACCAGCGCTCTACCAAGGGCTCGCAGCCCTTGTACCAATCGCATTCAAAACCGTAGATAAAGGTGAGCTCCGGCGCGATCTGCGCGGCAAGCTTGCGGGCGTCCTCAAAAGCCAGACGATGTGCCGGCAGGTCGCCCTCGACAACCTGCACCTCGCAATTGGAATCCATGCTGGCAGGCAGGGTAAGGTGGTCGGTTGAGACCATGACACGGCAGCCTGCCGCAGCAGCGGCGCGGACGTTGTCCTCAAACGAGGCGTGCCCGTCCGAGAACGAGGTGTGGGTATGGCAATCGACCAGCGGGCATGCGGGCATGGCGACTCCTTTGCATTTGGCGAATCCGCTCCATTGTAATGGCGCAGCCTCGGCGCGTCGTGCGCGCGGGGTGCCGAAATCGACTGGAAAGGGTGCGCGGTGCGACCTCGCTTGCTCTCAAAACATGTACGTCAGCCTCCAAAACCGACAAAAAATGACATGTTTGGAGGCTGATGTACACGTTTGGTTAGGAGCGAGGGCGGCGACGGACGAAAGTCACGCCTGTGCCACGTCCGATGTGCTAGCGTTTGGATGAACAAAACGAGCCCGTGCGGAAAGGAGCCGGACCGTATGCCATGCGATAGCAAATCTCCGCTGTCCCGCGAGACCGATGCGCCCGAGACCATCGTCAAGCTGGAGTGCGACATCGACGACGCGTCGCCTGAGGTGCTCGCCTACGCCGCCGACCGCCTGCGCGAGGCCGGTGCGCGCGAGGTGCATTGGCTGCCCCTCTATTGCAAGAAAGGCCGCCCCGGCTGGCAGCTGCAGGTAATCTGTACCCACGAGGATATCGAGCGCCTGCAGACGATTATCTTTTTGGAAACCACGACCAATGGCATCCGCCGTCAAGTTATGGAGCGCGTTTGCCTGCCACGCCGCTTTGAGCGCGTAACAACGCCTTGGGGCGAGGTATCCGTTAAGGTGGCGACTCTGCCCGACGGCAGCGAGCGTGCAGCGCCCGAGTACGAGGACTGCGCCCGTCTCGCCCGCGAGCATAACGTACCGCTCCAGCGCGTGATGCATACGGCACAAGCCGCGGCGCTGCGATTTGAGTAACGCGGCCGGTGGCACGCCACGCCCAGCCCCATCAGCCCCACCCCGAAAGGATCCCTCATGAAATACCTCATCGCCTCCGACATCCACGGCTCGGCATACTGGGCCGAGCGCCTCTGCGCCGCCATCGAGTCCGAGCAGCCCGATCGCATTGTGCTGCTGGGCGACCTGCTCTACCACGGCCCGCGTAACGACCTGCCGCGCGACTACGCTCCCAAGCGCGTGATTCCGCTGCTCAACGCCCTGGCCGACCGCATCATCGCGGTGCGCGGCAACTGCGACGCCGAGGTCGACCAGATGGTGCTCGACTTCCCCGTCATGGCCGACTACGCCACGCTGTTCGACGAGACCGGCCGCGAGCTGTTCCTGACGCACGGCCATGTCTTTGGCGCCGGCATGCACAACAGCGTCGACCACGCGCCCGCGTTGCCCGGGGGCTCCGCGCTCGTCTACGGCCATACGCACATCAAGGTCAACGAGGAAAGCGCCGCGCACCCGGGCCTGTGGCTCTTCAACCCCGGTAGCGTGAGCATCCCCAAGGACGGCTCGCACAGCTACGGCATCTACGAGGGCGGCGCGTTCCGCCACGTGGTCATGGAGGAGGAGTAGCCATGGCGCAGCACATGGCTCAGCAAAATGCCGAGGGCTCGCGCGATCTGTCCACGCTGGTCGACGCGTCGGCCGAGCTGCAGCATCTGGTGCAGACCGTCTGGCGTCTGCGTCAGCCCGATGGCTGCCCGTGGGACCGTGAGCAGACGCACCGCAGCATTGGCAAGAACATGATCGAGGAGGCCTACGAAGCGCTCGACTGCATCGAGGCGGACGACGCGGTTCACCTACGCGAGGAGCTGGGCGACGTGCTCATGCAGGTCGTGCTGCATGCGCAGATTGCTGCCGACGCCGGCGAGTTTACGCTGGCCGACGTGGCGCGCGATATCGACGCCAAGCTCATTCGCCGTCATCCGCACGTGTTTGGCGATGTGGATGCCGATAACTCCGACGAGGTGCTCAAGATTTGGGACGAGGTCAAGCTTGCCGAGAAGGCTGCCAAGGACAAGGCCGTGGCGGCAGGCGAGGCTGCGCCCGAGGGCCTGCTTGACGGCGTGCCCACACATCTGCCGGCGCTGATGCAGGCCCAGAAGGTGTCGCGCAAGGCGGCTGCCGTGGGCTTTGAGTGGGAGACAGTCCAGGATGTGTGGGACGAGGTTGCCGAGGAGCGTGCCGAGTTTGAGGCCGAGGCTCCCGGCTCGCCCGAGCGCGAGATGGAGTTTGGCGACCTGCTCTTTGCCCTGGTCAACGTTGCGCGCAAGGAGGGAATCGACGCCGAGAGCGCTCTGCGCGCGAGTACGGCCAAGTTCCGCCGTCGCTGGGCCGCGATGGAGCAGATGGCGGCCAACGCCCATGTGGATCTGGCTGAGCTTTCGACCCACGGTCTCAATGACCTGTGGGATGCCGCAAAGGCGGAGGAGTAAGACTGCGGGGACGACGGGCTGACAGGCCTCATCGTTCCCGCTAAATTTTTCGAAAAACAAGTGTATCCCTCGGCTAACTTAGGGCATAATGCAAAAAGTGCGACATGGCTAACTTACGGAGGCACACCGACGGTGCACGGTCGGCCGGTCGCCAAGCATTCAACCCGTTTCCAAGTGAGAGGGAGACAACATGAGCGATATTTTGGACGTCTACGGTCGCGAGGTGCTCGACAGCCGCGGCAACCCCACCGTCGAGGTCGAGGTCGTGCTCGAGGACGGCAGCTTCGGTCGCGCGATGGTGCCTTCGGGCGCTTCGACCGGCGCCTTTGAGGCCTGCGAGCTGCGCGATGGCGACAAAGGCCGCTACCTGGGCAAGGGCGTCTCTCAGGCCGTCGAGCATGTCAACAACGAGTGCGCTAACGCCGTCGTGGGCCTCGATGCCTTCGATCAGCGTGCCATTGACGCCGCACTGATTGCCACCGATGGTACGCCCAATAAGACCAAGCTCGGCGCCAACGCTATTCTGGGCGTATCGCTGGCCGTTGCCCGCGCCGCTGCCGAGTCGGCGGGCCTGTCGCTGTACCAGTACCTGGGCGGCGTCAACGCCCACCTGCTGCCCACGCCCATGATGAACATCCTCAACGGCGGCGTGCATGCCGACAACAACGTCGACTTCCAGGAGTTCATGATTATGCCCGTGGGCGCCCCGAGCTTTGCCGAGGGCCTGCGCTGGTGCGCCGAGGTCTATCACACTCTCAAGGGCGTGCTGCACGAGGCCGGCCTGGGCGGCGGCGTGGGCGACGAGGGCGGCTTTGCGCCCAACCTCAAGACCAATGCCGAGCCGTTCGAGTACATTACCAAGGCCGTCGAGAAGGCTGGCTTTAAGCCCGGCGTCGACTTCATGTACGCCATGGACCCGGCGTCCACCGAGTTCTACAACGCCGAGACCGGTATGTACGAGCTCAAGGGCGAGGGCGTGGAGTACACGAGCGCCCAGATGGTTGATTACTGGGAGAAGCTCGTCGACGCCTATCCCATCATCTCCATCGAGGATGGCATGGCCGAGGAGGATTGGGACGGCTGGGTTGAGCTCACCCGTCGCATCGGCAACAAGGTGCAGCTGGTGGGCGACGACCTGTTCGTCACCAACACCGAGCGCCTCAAGAAGGGTATCGAGCTGGGCGCAGCCAACGCGATCCTGGTCAAGGTCAACCAGATTGGCACGCTCACCGAGTCGCTCGAGGCCATCGAAACCGCCAAGGAGGCCGGCTACGCTTGCATCGTGAGCCACCGTTCTGGCGAGACCGAGGACTCCACGATCGCCGACCTGGTCGTGGGCGTCAACGCCGGCCAGATTAAGTCGGGCGCCCCGTGCCGCAGCGACCGTATCGCCAAGTACAACCAGCTCATCCGTATCGAGGACGAGCTCGAGGGCAGCGCGCGCTACGCCGGCAAGGCCGCGTTCTACAACATTCGCTAAACAAGTGGTGCTCGGGGGGCGGGGTTGACTCGGATTTGCCTCGTCCCCGCCGGGTACTGTTGAGCACCATTGGGCGCTGGGCCATACGGCTCAGCGCCTTTTTTATGTCGAGTAAAGGCTGACGAAGGTGGTGCGGGCGCTCGTGCTATAACTAAAGGACTTAGCGCAAACAAACCTCAACCGCACAAGGCGCACATGGATCAGATTTACGACAACAGGTACTATTCCGCCGGTTCGCGCGAACCGTCACCTCGCCGTGCGCATTCGGTGCAGCTTGGCGGGTCTGGTTATGCTGGCGCTGATCGCTCCAGGTATAGTTCGCCGGCGACTTCGCATCCCAATGCTCAGCCAAATAGTTCCTCGGATAGTCCGGTGCGCCCATCGCGTTCCAAGCATGCGTCGTGCCCTTCGACCCAGGCGTCCGACAAGCCGCGCCGTCCCTCAAGTCGTCTTTCCGGCTCGGACTTTATGCACTACGCCAACGACAACGCAGCGGTCAAGGCGATTTACGACTTTACCCACGGTCCTCAGCGGGGGCTATTCATCGGCATTGTCGTTGCCCTGGTGCTCGTGAGCCTGTATTTCCCCGTGCGCGATCTGTACGTGGCAAAGCGCTCGAGCGATATCTTGGCCAAGCAGGTCGAGATTCGTCAGCAATACAATGATGAGCTGCAAAAAAGCGTCGACAAGCTGCTCTCGGAGGAGGGTATCAAGGACGCGGCATCCGAGGACTTGGGCCTGGTGATGCCCGGCGAGAAGAGAATTGAAGTGCAGGGCCTGGACGACGATTCGGATTCGTCTTCGAGCAAGAAGTCGTCGAACGCCAAGAAGGCCAGCGAAGTTGCCAAGGAAATCGAAGACGTCGGTAAGGACGCCCCGTGGTACATCCAGGCGCTCGACATGCTGTTTGGGTTTAACGGTGTCGAGGGCCAGACGGTCGTGTCCAACGGCAAATAGCGCCCGGAGGGGAACCCGCAATGGCAGATTGCAAACGATATAAGGTGGCAGCGATCGACCTGGGAACGGTGTCGTCGCGACTGGTGCTGGCGCAGGTCGAGGGCGGGGCGATCGTGGAATCGTCCAAGCATACCGAGATTACAGACCTGGGCGAGGGCGTGGACGCGACGGGCCGCTTTTGCGAGGCGGCGGTCGAGCGCGTGCTCGCTGCGTGTCGCATGTTTGTGGATGAGGCGCGTGCCTTTGGGGCCGCGTGCATCTGCACCACGTGCACGAGCGCCGCGCGCGATGCGTCCAATGCCGCGCTGCTGCTGGACGGCCTGCGCGATCTGGGGCTTGAGCCACAGGTGATTCCGGGCGAGGTCGAGGCACGCCTGACGTTTTTTGGCGTGGCGCACGACTTTGCCGGCGAGCGCATCATTGTTGCCGATTCGGGTGGCGGATCCACGGAGCTCGCGACGGGCGTCTATGCGCCGGAGCGCGGCGTCTTTGCACTGGAGGGAACGCGCTCGCTGGACATCGGTTGTCGCCGCGTGACCGAGCGGTTTTTCTCGGCGCTGCCGCCTGCGGACGGCGAGCTTGCTGCCGCTGCCAACTGGGCGGGCGAGCAGTTCGAGGCTTACTTTGAGAGCCTGCCGAGCGATTTTGAGCGCGCCGAGCGCTTGGTCGCGGTGGGCGGTACCGTCACCACACTCGTGGCGCTGGTCCACGAGCTGGAGCCGTACGACTCGAGCTTTGTGCACCTGCGCGAGCTTTCGATGGAACAGATTTCTGCCGCTATCGAGCGCATGTTCACGCTGGACGTGGAGAGCATTGCCGCGTTGCCAGGCGTGCAACCCAAGCGCGCGGGCGTGATCCTGGCAGGTGCCGTGGTGATTCGCGAGCTCATGCGCGCCGGTGGCTACGATGCGCTCACCGTAAGCGAGAACAGCCTACTCGCTGGCATGGTCGCCACCATCAACGAGGTTCTCGACGGCGCGACTCCCACCATCGCCTGGACCCCCAGCCTCAGCGCCCTCTAAATAAGTTGCGGTGAAATACGGACTACAATCGCCCTTTCGGGCACCAAACAGTCCCTATTCCACCGCAACTCAACAGCCGGCACCTGGGGACAGTCCTTGCGGGGCGTCCCCACAGCGCCTATGCCAGCTTGTCGATCTGCCCAATCTCCCAAAGCGGAATATTGATGAGCATGCCCTCGTCTCTATATGCCGCCAGGGAGCTCCTCACGCAACGCTCGAGTTTGAATTTTTCGCAGGCTATTTTCAGACTCTTCGCTTTAAGGTTCTCTGCCGCCTTGACCTCAAGCGGAAGCACGGTTCCCGCATGGTCGATGGCAAAGTCGGTTTCGGCATTGCCGGAGGTAGAGGACCAATACGCGGGAGTTTTGTCCTGGAGCAAAAGCTCCTGCGCGACGTATTGTTCGGTCAGCGAACCTTTGAACTCGGTAAAAACAGCGGATCCGTTAAGAACGATGGCCGGAGAGAGACCGGAGAGCGCTCCGAGGATGCCGGTGTCGATGCAGAACAGTTTGAAGCCCGAGAGGTCTTCATAGCTCGAGAGCGGCGCCTTTAGAGCGGAGACACGTGGCACCTTATGAACGATTCCGTAGTCCGTGAGCCACTGGAGGCTTTCCTCGAAATCGCGTGCGCGCGCTCCGGGACGAAGGG
Organism: Collinsella sp. CLA-ER-H10; assembly: GCF_040092475.1. NCBI lineage: Bacteria > Bacillati > Actinomycetota > Coriobacteriia > Coriobacteriales > Coriobacteriaceae > Collinsella > Collinsella sp. CLA-ER-H10. The sequence continues at coordinate 76,946 of NZ_JBBNLM010000007.1, read as the reverse complement.
CGCCATAGACAAACTTCTTGTTCTCCTTTGCAAGCTGGCCGGGAAGGGATTTCCAAACCAACCTCATGCGCTCGACGATGCGGGCGGGTGCATGTTTGCCAAAATCGGATTCGTAAGCCTCGATGATTTGCTGTTGAAGCCTTCGGGCTTCGATGAAGTCGCGTGTCTCGGCGAAAGTGGAGGCAACTTCGGGCATACCGCCGACAACAAGGTATTCCTTGAGCAAGTGCTCGAGCTTTTCGGTAACGTTTGCTAGAAGGTTCATGTCTGCGGCAAGGATGGCGTCGGCGAGCGGGTTGCCGTCGACGGCACGAACGAACTCAGCAAACCCCATGGGACGCATGGTGAGCTGGTCGATTTTGCCGACGGGAAATGACTCGTTTTCGCGTCGGAGCGCGAGGCCCATATAGGAACCGGCTGCTACGATGTGGTATTCGGGCGCAAGCTCGTTGAAGTACTTGAGCGAGGTGATCCCGCGTGGCGCTTCTTGGATCTCGTCGAAGATGATGAGCGTGTCTTCCGGCGTTACGGTTTGGCCACGTAGGAGTTCTATCTGGGAGATGATGCGCTTGGGGTCGAGGTTCCCATCGAACAGCGAGCGTGTGCTCGGCTCGAGCATAAAGTCAAAACGAATGACGTTTCGATACTGCTGGCTTGCGAATTCGTTAAGAAGCCAAGTCTTTCCTGTCTGGCGGGCTCCCTTAAGCAAGAGAGGTTTGCGATTCGCCCTTGATTTCCAAGCGATAAGTTCACTCATAAGCTGTCGCTGCATATTGCCTCCCAACCCTCTCGGTTAGTATAAGGCCATTTGGGTGTTTCCATCGGAAAATGTGCGAGACAACCACGTTTTCCCATCGGAAAATGTGCGAGACAACCACGTTTTTCCATCGGAAAATGTGGTAGGAAACTCATTGGGTGGGCGGAAAAAGTAGTCAAAAAAGCCCCGTCCCAAATGAGCTGCTCTGCAGTTGACGGCGTCCAAAAGAAACGAGCCCGCATCCCTGGGGAACACGGGCTCGCAAGCAATCATATGGTAGGGGCGGTGGGACTCGAACCCACAATCCTTGCGGCGAGAGATTTTAAGTCTCCTGCGTATGCCAATTCCGCCACGCCCCCGTGAGACTAGAAGTCTAGCACAAGCCGTCCGTTACGCGTTGACGGCCATCGAGTGTTGGCCCGACTTCTCCAGGAACTCCTGGAACTTGGCTTCGTCGCCCTTGTTTTGGTACTGCAGGGCCAGCAGGTATTCCAGGCGGCAGCTCTTGACCTTGTCGTCACCGGCCTCCTTGAGCATGCGCTCCAGCTCGGGAATGTCGTTGTGGCGCTTCAAGATCATCGTGTCGTACATCAGCTGGCATTCGTGTGCGACTGCCTCGGCCTGACCGCCCTCAAAGCCCTTGATCTCGTGCAGGAGCTCCTTGGATTTTTTGCGGTCCTCCTGGCCAACGTAGTAGTTAAAGGCCTTAATCACCAGGTCGACGCGCTGCATCTTGGGCAGATTGAGTCCCAGCAGCAAATCGAACATCTCGTCGGCGCGCTTGTGGTCCTCGCGCAGCAGATAGGAGTTCAGGCGCAGGTAGTCGCGGTTGTAGCGCGGGTACAGCATGCTGGTGAGTTTGCCATCGAGCAAACGATCGAACTCGTCCCACTGCTTGGCAGCCATAAGCTGTTGCAGGCGCTTAAACGTGGTGCGTTTTTTTACGCTAAAGAACACCGATATGGCGATACAAATAATGACGACGGCGGTCCAGAGGGTGCGGGAATCGGGCATATTAGGGTCCTTAGTCGCTCATAAAGCGAGCGGTATGACAACACGTACTAGATGTATTATACGCAGCGCGCAAGCAAACTGGCATAAAAGCTCATCGAGGCTGAGTGCCATCGCTCGCTGCGGTACACTTACCTAAAGTAAACCACGAAGGGAGACATTACCTATGAAGAAGATCGTTTTGGCTTGCGGTGCTGGCGCTGCTACTTCCACGCTCGTTGCCCAGAAGGTCGCTACCCTGCTCGACGCCAACGGTTACGCCGACAAGTACGAGATCGTGCAGTGCGCCATCTCCGAGGCCAAGGACGTTTGCGACGAGGGCGCCGACCTGCTGATCGCCACCACCGTTGCCCCCGAGGGCCTCACCTGCCCGTACGTGAGCGGTGTGCCCTTCATGACCGGCATGAACCGCGTCGCCGCCGAGAAGGCCGTCCTCGACGTCATGGCTCAGTAGGCGCTGACTGTATGAGTGAGCAGAACGCCAATCCGGTCGAGCTCTTTGGTATGCGCGTTGCCCATGTGGGCATTAACGCCGCCAACCCGGCAGACGCCTTGGAGATCGCGGAGCTGTTCTCGACGATGATGGGTCTGCCCGTTATCGAGACCCCGGTTTCGTACTTTAACGATTCGCTGGTCGAGGTCATGAAGCAGAATGGTCGTGGCACCAAGGGCCACATCGGCTTTGCCGTCAACGACATTGATGCGGCCGAGAAGTGGTTTGCCGAGCGCGGGCTCGAGGTCAACGAAGAGTCGCGCGCGCTGCTGCCCGACGGTAGCACCAAGCTCGTGTACTTTAAGCGCGAGTTCGCCGGCTTCGCCGTGCATCTGTGCCGCGAGTAGCGTACAAGCTGCTTTAGTTAGCAAAAAATGGGGTAAGGCGCGTGGCCTTGCCCCATTTTTAATACCGAGAGGGTGACTGACGGGCTGCCGTAAATCGAAGGTGAATGGCTTTCCGCGAAGTGAACGAGTGAAATCGAACCCCTAGAGCATCGACGCTTTGGAGACGCCGTTTCCTGCGGTTTTGTCAGGTTTTTCTTGCGGTTTTGGCGCCAAAAAGTGCGGATGCTTCGGGGGTCCAAAATAGGTCGTTCACTTCGCGGAAAAGCATTCACCTTCGATTCGTGAGAGGCGCCCCTACCGCGGCAGGCGAATCGAAAAGCGGCTGCCGACCCCTTCGACCGAGGTCACACCGATGACGCCGCCGTGGCTGTCGACGATCCACTTGGCGATAGCGAGCCCCAGGCCCGAACCCTGTGCGCCGGCATCGCGCGCGTTGTCAGCGCGGTAGAACCGTTCAAACGCGTGAGCTGCGGATTCCTGGTTCATGCCGATACCCTCGTCCTCAACACTTATGTCGATCGTGCCCATGCCCGCATCGGGTGTTATGCCAAATGTGACGGTCGTTCCCGCACTCGAGTACTTGGCGGCGTTTTGCACGATCACGCGCAGAGCCTGCTTCACGAGCGCGACATCGACGGATGCGTCGCAGCGCGGGTCACTGGCAAACGCAGTATCAAAAGCCAGTCGATACGCGTGCGCGGCATCAATCATCTGCGATTCTTCGCATACCTCGCCGACCAGTGCAGCCAGGTTGGTATTCACGCGCCGCAGCACGGTGCGGCCGGCATCTCCGCGTGCCAAAAACAGCAGTTGTTCCACGAGCTCCTGCATATGCTCGCTTTCGGCCTTGAGCGAGGCGATGGACTCTGCCAGCACGTCTGGGTCGTCTTTGCCCCAGCGGTCGAGCATGTTTACGTAGCCCTGAATCACCGCGATGGGCGTGCGCAGTTCGTGACTCGCGTCGTTGACAAAGCGCATCTGCTGCAGCTTGGCCTCTTGCATCTGGCGCAGCAGGCGGTTGAGCGCGACCTCGATGCTCGCCAGGTCGGCGTCGCCGGTGGTGACGCTCGGCGAGTCGACGCTTGCGCGCTCGATGGCCTGCTCCAGCGTTTCCATCTTGCCGCCGGAGAGCTGCATACGGCCGAGCTCGTCCACGCGTAAGGCCAGGTCGTTGAGTGGTGCCATGGTACGGCGCACGCGGCGGGCGCCGCCGAGCATGTTGAGCACGCTGATGACCTGCCAACCCACAACGACAAGGTAGAGAGGCCATAGCGCGACGAGGTCCTGCGCGAGCGGGAAGGTCTTGCTGGTGTGCGCAAGCTCGACGGTATAGGCGAGCGTTGCCAGGTCCCAGCCGCGCGCGGGCGTCAGCGACATGCCGTGAACGGTGGCGCCGGGAATCCAGCCTGCGGTAAACGCGCCTTCGGGCAGCGTTTGGTTGTAGCCATAGACGAGGATCGCCGCCGCAATCACCACCAGTAGCAGGTCGAGCCAGACATAGCTCAACAGGCGGCGCCACATATAGCTCCAGTTGATGGCGCGGGCGATGGAGGTGACGCGCTTGGCCTCGGCGTTACGCACGGCAGACATAGCCCACCCCGCGCACGGTCTGGATGATGCGGGCACCGCCGGCGTCCTCGATTTTGGCACGCAGGTGCGCGATGTGTACGTCGACGTTGTTGGTGTCGCCCACGTATTCGTAGCCCAGCGCTTCGTGCGCGATGCGCTCGCGCGTGAGCACAGTCTCGGCATGCGCCATAAGCAGGGCGAGGACGTCGAACTCGCGGGCCGTGAGTGCGATGGGCGAGCCGCCGACCGTGACTTCGCGGCGGTCGAGATCGAGCGCGACCGAGCCCACGGCGAGCGTGGCGGGGGAGGGAGAGGCAGAAGCCTGGGTCGAGTCGCTGACCGGGGGTATCGCAGCGGCGCTCCCGGTCGCGCCGCCCGCCATGCCCGTCCCGGCACCGACGCCGCCAATGCCCGAAGCCGCCCGCACGGCCTCCGAGCGCTTCAGCGCCACGCGGATCCGTGCGAACAGCTCCTCAATCGCAAACGGCTTGGTCAGGTAATCGTCAGCACCGGCGTCGAGCCCGGCCACCTTGTCCATCACGGCATCGCGCGCGGTGACCATAATCACCGGCACATCCTTGTGCTTGCGGACGCGTCGCAGCACCTCCATGCCGTTGAGTTGCGGCAACAGTACATCGAGCAGAATCAGATCGTAGTCGCGCTCCATCGCCAGGTCAACGGCGGTGCGGCCATCGGCGGCGTGCTCCACCTGGTAGCCCTCGTGCTCAAGCTCGAGCGTCACAAAGCGGGCGATTTTCTCCTCGTCCTCTACGATCAGGATCCGTGCCATGCGTGCCCCCGTCTGCGATTACTTGTCGTCGTTCAGATTTTGCTTGATGCCGTCCGCGGCGTCGGCGGCGTGATCCATCAGGTTGTTGATGCTGCCGGGCACGTCGCCGTCGCTATCGATGCGATAGCGCATGCCAAAGAACAGGCCAAGCAGCATCAGCCATATCGTGGCGCCCCAGGCAAACAGGGCGACGATGGGGATCAGGATGGGGATGTTGAGGATGATGGCGTCGCGGCGTGTGGCAATAAACTTGGTGTCCAGGCTCAGACGGAAGAGCTTTTTAAGGTACTCCCACACGCTGTCCATCTTCTTGGAGAAGTCAGTTTTTTCGCTCGACTTCTCGTAGGCGGCCTGCGCGGCGACCATCTCGGCCGAGGGTTCGTCGACCGGCGCGGACTCGGTGGCGGCGTGCGCCGACGTGGTCTGGGTCTTGCCCTGCGACTCGAGCCAAATGATGGCATCCAGAACGTTGCCGTCGGCGGCGTCGAGCGCTGCCTTGGCATCGGTGTAGCTCACGTTGCACTTGGTGCGGATGGTTTCAACTTTTTCGAGGTCGTCCATGACCTGTCCTTTCGTTCGATGGGCGCGACGCCAGGCGATCTGCCCGGGCGCGAGCGTTGCGTTCGGCGGCCTGCGTTGCGCGGCGCCGCCCCGCCCTTGGTCGAACTCTATAGTGCAGGTTATAGATTAAGTGATTCTTGAGCCAAGATTAATGGTGGATGAGTTTTTGGGTGGCGAAGCGCGTGACGCGGGGCGCGCAGGCAAGGGGAAGGCCGGTTTTGCGCGGCGTGGGGAAGGGGAGGACAGGTCTTTGGGGCGGCCGACAGCGAGGTTTAATACTTTTCCGAGAAGTGAACGAGTGAAAGCGGACACCCGAAGCATCGACACTTGAGAGGTGCCGTTTCCTGCGGTTTTGCTGCCGGAATCCTGCGAGTTTGCCGTTGAAAAATGCGGATGCTCCAGGGGTCCAAAAACAGCCGTTCACTTCGCGGAAAAGTATTAGACCTCGATAACGGGGATGGGGCGCCGGTGCAAAACGGCGTCAAGGGTTGGTCGAGCAGGCGGTTTCTCCATTGATGTCCGCACGACATGTGACACTTTCCCTGCCGCCCTGCTCTGCCGCGGCGGCATGCATCTGAACGACGACCCTCTAAGGAGTTCGATATTGATGAGTGACAACACCAAGCATCTCGCAAAGAAGTGCGTCAGGGACGCAGGGCCGTGCCTCGCGCTGTGCCTTGTCGGCGCAGCGGTTGCGCTGCTGGCTGTTCTGGGGCCATTCGACGTGCTCCGAAGTGCCAGCTCTCTGCACGTTTGCATGGCCCTTGCCGGCGCCATGATGACCGGCGGCGTGCTCGATCTGGTTTTTTGGGTGCTTGACCCGTTTGGATGGAAGAACGAAGGGTAAGCCCTAAGGGGTGGAAGGGCTGGAACGGTTGGCTTAGTGATCGTGCAGAATGCGGTCTAGCGACTTACAGGGAAGTGGTGATCCGATGACGGTCTATGTGACGGGCGACGTCCATGGCGGCCTCGACATGCAAAAGCTGCGCGATTGGGACCTTGGGGATAGCCTGACGAGCGACGACTATCTGATTGTCGCGGGCGACTTTGGCTTTCCGTGGGATTTCTCTGCCGAGGAATGCGCCGATATCGCTTGGCTGGAGTCGCGCCCCTATACCGTGCTGTTCGTCGACGGCAACCACGAGCGTTTCGATCACTGGGCGGAGCGTCCCATGGAGCTGTGGCACGGCGGGCTGACGCAGCGCCTGTCGGACACCTCTCCCATACGGCGCCTGACGCGCGGCGAGGTTTTTGAACTCGACGGCTCAATGATCTTTACCATGGGTGGCGCCACGAGCGTGGACAAGGAATACCGCATTCCGTATTCCAGCTGGTGGCCGCAGGAGCTGCCGGACGAGCGCAACTTTGAGGAGACGCGGGCAAAGCTCGACAGCGCGGGCTGGAAGGTCGACTACGTGGTCACCCACACCTGCTCAACGCGTATGCTTTCGCCCGCGCTTTATCCGGCACCCGGCTGGAATTACCCCGCCGTTGATCGGCTTACGGCATTTTTCGATGAGCTGGAAGACCGCTTGGATTACAAGCGCTGGTACTACGGACATTTTCATCGGGATGCCAATCCGGCCGAGCGCCACACCGTGCTCTACGACTGCATCGTTCGCCTAGGCGACGAACTCCAGCCCTGGGATGTTGCGTAGAGGCGCGGTGGCTGGCTACTCGACCGTTACAGTGATGTTTTCCCGATGCTCCCGGATGACGTTCCAGCTAAAGTGCTCGACCAGCTGCTCGGCAGAGCGCGGCGTGGTGTCTGGCGCGATGCCTGTTTGCCCGGCGAGCCAGCCCAGTAGTGCCTCGGGCGTGCCAAAGCGGGCGCGTAGTTCGCCCAGGTCCAGATCGCGGTCGCGCTTGGAAAGGCGGCGGCCGTCCGGTGACATGAGCAGCGGAATGTGCGCGTAGTGCGGCGTGGGCAGTCCCAGTAGATGCTGCAGGTAGATTTGGCGCGGCGTGGAGCCCAGCAGGTCGCATCCGCGCACGACCTCGGTGACGCCCATGGCGGCGTCGTCGACCACCACGGCTAGCTGATAGGCAAAAACACCATCGCTGCGGCGCACCAAAAAGTCGCCGCACTCGGTGGCGAGTGCCTCGCATTGGGCGCCGTACGTGCGGTCCACAAATTCGATCACATCGTCTGCGAGGTCGTCGACGGCGGGCACGCGCAGGCGCGTGGCCGGGGCGCGCAGGGCACTGCGGCGGGCGACCTCTTCGGCCGAAAGCCCTCGGCAGGCGCCGCGATAGATGGGCGTGCCGTCGCTGGCGTGCGGTGCGCTTGCGGCGTGGAGCTCGGCACGTGTGCAAAAGCAGGGGTAGGTGAGGCCGGCGTCTTGCAGCTGGTGCAGGGCGTCCTCGTACAAGTCCAGGCGATCGTGCTGGTAGTAGGGGCCTTCGTCCCACTCAAGCCCCAGCCAGGCCAGGTCGTCAATCAGTTGAGCGGCAAGTTCCGGGCGCTTGCAGCGATCGTCCAGGTCCTCGATGCGCAGTACGATGCGGCCGCCCTGGCTGCGGGCCGAAAGCCACGCGCACAGGCAACTGAACACGTTGCCCAGGTGCATGCGGCCCGAGGGCGACGGGGCAAAACGGCCCACGACGGGCGCGGGGGCAGAGGCGGGCGGCGTCGTTGGCGCGTCCGCGGCGGGCGTTGCTATGTTGCGTGCTTTGATATCCATGCGGACGAGTATAGCGCGGGGCGCGATGGGGAGACGTCACTGTGGTCCGCAAGTTGTCGAAGCCCCGCATTGCGTATGGCGGGCCGCAGACTCGGCGCTTTGATTCCTGTCCATCAATTCGGCGCCTTAGACGACAGAAACCCCGGCAGCTCTTCGCAACTGCCGGGGTTTCCGCGGAAAAGGGGGACATGATCCTCGAGCGAACGGCAAAGGGGCAAACCGTTTTCGCTCAACTGCTTTATGCCCCTCGGCTGGCGGCTCAATCAGCGCATGCCGCGCCCACACAAAGCCACTACACCTGTGACGGAGCTGTGAAATGGTATCTATCGTTGGTGCATGCCATGCCAAAGAGTGTCCCTAACGGCTAGTCATTTAAGAACGTCCCCAATGACTAGCTGCTGGCGGCGGGCGTGACTTTTGTCCCATTTGGCGCTCCGGTCGCCTAGATATTCGTCATGTGCGCCCGTAAACGTGGGACAATGACGCTGTTGGTATCACAGACAAAGGATGTGCCTATGAACGCCCCCGTTGCCAAGACCTGTCGGCAGCGCCGCCTATTCGCGCGATTCGCTTCCGTCTGCGCACTCGTCGCGCTTGCGTTGTTGCTGCTGCCTGCCGCCGCACACGCCGACGGCTACTCCATGAGCCAAACCTACATCGGCGCCACGGTTGAGGCCGATGGATCGTTGACCGTTGTCGAGGGACGCCAGTTCGATTTCGACGACGACATCAACGGCGTGTTTTGGGAGATCAATACGGGCACCAACCAGCAGGGCGGCACGGCGGGCGTCGACGTGCTGAGTGTCGAGGAAGAGGACACCGCGTTTAACAAAGTCGATAGCGCGAACAAGGGCGACTCTGGCGTCTACACGGTCGAGCAGACCGGTGACGGCGTAAGGATTAAGGTGTTCAGCCCCCACGAGAGCGGCGATAGCGCGATCTATTACGTGAGCTACATCATGACCGGTGCGGTCATGAACTGGGCCGATACCGCCGAGCTCTACTGGAAGTTCGTGGGTGACGGCTGGTCCGCGGATTCCGACGATGTCGAGATGGAAGTGTACTTCGCAAATGCCGCTGCCGGGACGGCGGCCGTCAAGGGCGATAACTTCCGCGCATGGGGTCACGGTCCGCTGACGGGCGACGTGTCACTCGATGCGGATGAACCCATGGTCACCTATACCATTCCCTGCGTGCATCAGGGCGAATTCGCCGAGGCGCGCATCGCCTTCCCCAGCGACTGGGTGCCATGGCTTTCCGCTTCAAGTGAGGAGCGCATGCCGACAATCCTGAGCGAGGAGAAGGCGTGGGCCGACGAAGCTAACGCCCGCCGCGCTCACGCTCGCATGATTGCCAATGCACTTGCCGCGCTAAGTGTTGTCGCGGCGGTGGCATTTACCGGCACAATCGTTGTGCTCAAGCTGCGCCGCCGCAAGCCCAAGCCGCTTTTCCAGGACGAATATTTCCGCGATGTGCCTTCGGCCGACCATCCCGCCGTACTTTCGGCCCTCATGAGCTGGAACGAGGTGCCCGATCAGGCATATATCGCTACGCTCATGAAGCTCACTGACGACCGTGTGATCAAGCTGGAGCAGGCGACCGTGACCAAGGCCAAGAAGGGTCTGCTGAAGCGCGAAAAAGAAGAGCAGACGTATCGCGTGATGGTGAGTGATGCGGGCTGGAAATCGGCCAAGGGCATTGACCACATGGTGCTCAAGGTTTTCTTTGCCGGTGCTAAGCCCGACGAGAACGGCGATCGCTCGCGCACGTTTGACGAGCTGCAGCACTACGTTAAACAGCACGCTACGCCCGTGGGGGACAAGCTCGAGGACTATCAGAACACCGTTAAGGGCAAGCTGGCCGATAGCGAGTACGTTGCCTCGGACGGCATCGTTGCAATGGTGTTTTGCCTGGTTCTTGGTATTCTGATCGCCTTTGTTCCCGTGGGATCCATTTTCTTTACTGACGGCGCGCAGGTGAACATTATCGCCGCGGTTATCTCGGTGCCGATTGTGCTGGTGGGTATTGGCGTGGGCCTTACGTTCCGCCGCTTTACGCCGGAGGGCGCCGAGGTTGCGGCTCGCTGCAAGGCGCTTAAGCATTGGCTCGAGGATTTCACGCGCCTAAAGGAAGCCGTCCCCGGCGATCTGGTACTGTGGAACAAGCTGCTGGTGATGGGTGCGGCGCTGGGCGTTTCGAAGGAAGTCCTGCGTCAGCTTGCCGAGGCTGTTCCTCCCGAGGTGCGCGAGGCCGACGGTTTCTACGACAATTACCCTTGCTACTGGTGGTACTACCATCATTACGGTATCGATTCGCCGCTCGATTCATTTAACGATGTGTATCACGAGAGCATCCGTGAGCTGGCTTCGAGCTCCGACAGCTCGGGCGGCGGCGGTGGCGGCGGCTTCTCGGGCGGCGGCGGAGGCGGCGTCGGCGGTGGCGGCGGCGGAACGTTCTAGCGAGCGCTTGCTTTGGGGTGGACCTTTCTGGGCGGTTGCCAGGGAAGATCCATCCCATTTTTGTGCATCGAAACGGGCCATACTTTCCGCTGCGGACCTTCGCGCAAGGGGCAGTGGGCAAAAAATGCCAAATATGAGTACTGTTGCCTAGATTGTCACATTTGCTTGTACTAAAAAATGGACTCCTAACGAGATTGTTTCTCGTTAGAAATCCATTTTATTGTACATTTGGGGAGATACGTTAGTTCATCCAACGCGTCGAGAGGTCTAAGAGACCCGAAAAAGCCGAATTTCGCTGCCACTAAAAAGGTAACAGTACTCATATTTGATGTTTTTTGACCACAGCTATATGTGAACCCCTATATAGCGACCTCAAGAAGGGCTTCGTCGGTCGTTTTGATCAAGACTGTCCCCAACGACTAGTCATTTAAGAACGTCCCCAACGACTAGGTGCGGCTGCTGCCAAGGAGTGTCCCGGGGTGCCGGCACAAGAGGAACGTCCCTAACTGCCGGGTTTTAGACTGTTAGGTCCAGTTCGTAGAGGAAGCTTTCGCGCGGCATGGCGTGGCGGCGCTCTTCGCGGTTGGCGCGGTGCGTGGCCGTGCGCTTAAAGCCGTGCAGCTCGTAGAACTTCCACGAGCAGTTGGAGTCGGTGTACAGGTGCGCCCTCGTCGCTCCAAGCGAAGACAGGTGCGAGACCGCGGCGTCGAGCAGAACCGTGCCAACGCCCAGGCCATGGACATCGCGATCCACGGCAAGTAGCGTGACCTCGTTGTCGTGTGGCAACGGGCTGCTCTCGAGCAGGCGGTTGTTGGTTCGAATGGTGGTGCGCACAAACGAGAGATACTCGGCGCACGACTCGGGTTCTAGCTCGCGCATCTGCGACAGCAGTGCACGCTCAGTATCCATCCAATGTTCGTTGACGCTAGCGCCGGAGCTCTGTCCTGCGCGTGCAAGTGCAATGCCGCGCGCCTGACCGTCGATTACGGCAACCTGTGAAAACGTCGACGACGAAAGGCAATAGGCGAGGTCGCACGCGGCCTCAAGGCGGTTGTACTCATCGTTATCCGAATTGTTATGCCAAAGCTGCTGCAGAATCAGCGCGATGGCGTCGAAGTCTTCGGTATCAAACGGTCGGTAGAGAACCCGCGAGACCATGGTGCCTCTTTCTTTTGCGGATGCATATCGAGTACAGTTCTACCACGCCATTGGCATCTAATTATGGTGCCCCGGTGTTCCATGAACTCACCGTGCCCGGTGCCATGCCCATCCCCTCCGCTCGCAAACTTTTTCTGCACATGCGCCCGTTGCGGGGTGCATCGATGCGCTCGATGCGCTACATTAAATCAGTATTTTCAATGCCGCTGCGCGAGCGCTGCAGATCGACGTATCACCGACTCACAGAGCACGGCGGCGTACCAGACAGGAGGACTGCATGGGATCTGATGTGAAGATCGCACGCGCGTTGATCTCGGTTACCGATAAGACGGGCGTCGTCGATTTCGCACGGACGCTGGTTGACGACTTTGGCGTCGAGATCATCTCTACGGGCGGCACGGCTCGTGCCATCGAGGACGCGGGCGTTCCCGTAACCCCCATCGAGGAGTTCACGGGCTATCCCGAGATGATGGACGGCCGCGTTAAGACCCTGCACCCCAAGGTTCATGGCGCGCTGCTGGCCCGCCGCGATTCCGAGCAGCACATGCAGGAGGCGGCTCAGCACGGCATTAAGCTGATCGACCTGGTCGTCGTCAACCTGTACGAGTTCGAGAAGACCGTCGCCAACCCCGAGGTCACCTTCGCGGACGCCATCGAGCACATCGACATCGGTGGCCCCTCCATGCTGCGCTCTGCCGCCAAGAACGCCACGAGCGTTACCGTCATTTCCGATCCGGCCGACTATGATGCCGTCCTGGCCGAGATGCACGAGACCGGTGGCTGCACCACGCTTTCCACCCGTCGTCGCCTGCAGGTGAAGGTCTACCAGACCACCGCCGCCTACGACACGGCCATCTCCCGCTGGCTCGCCGCCCAGGCAAGCGACGTGGCGGACACCTCTGCCAAGCTCGAGATTTCGCTGGAGAAGGTCGACGACCTGCGCTATGGCGAGAACCCGCAGCAGAAAGCCACAGTCTATCGCTTTGCCGAGGGCTGCGAGAACACCGCGAGCTCGCAGTTCCCGCTCGTGGGCTCCAAGCAGATCCAGGGCAAGCCGCTCAGCTACAACAACTATCTGGATGCCGACGCCGCCTGGAACCTGGTCCGCGAGTTCGACGAGCCGGCCTGCGTAATCCTCAAGCACCAGAACCCCTGCGGTTCCGCCGTTGCCGAGGACATCACGGCTGCCTACGACCGCGCTTTTGCCTGCGATCCCAAGAGCGCCTTCGGCGGCATCATCGCCTGCAACCGCGAGGTTCCCTTTGATCTGGTTGAGCACTTTGCCGATCAGAACAAGCAGTTCGTCGAGGTCATCATCGCCCCGAGCTACACCGCCGAGGCGCTCGAGCGCATGGCCAAGCGCCCCAACCTGCGCGTGTTGGCGACCGGCGGCGTGGACCACGGCGCTCAGGTGGAGCTGCGCTCCGTCGACGGCGGCATGCTGGTGCAGGAGGTCGACCACGTGATCGAGGATCCCGCGACCTTTACGTTCCCCACCGACCGCAAGCCCACCGACGCCGAGATGGCCGAGCTCGAGTTTGCCTGGAAGGTCTGCAAGGGCGTTAAGTCCAACGCCATCCTGGTCTCCAAGGGTAAGGCCGGCATTGGCATGGGCCCGGGTCAGCCTAACCGCGTTGACTCTGCGCTACTTGCCTGCGAGCGCGCCGAGGACTTCTGCGAGCGCGAGGGCGTGGAGAAGGGCGGCTTTGCCTGTGCAAGCGATGCGTTCTTCCCGTTCCGCGACAACGTCGACGTGCTTGCTGCACACGGCGTGACCTGCATCATCCAGCCCGGCGGCTCCAAGCGCGACGACGAAAGCATCCAGGCCTGCAACGAGCACAATATTGCTATGGTCTTTACCGGCGCCCGCCACTTCCGCCACTAAGTTCCGCCTTGGGACAAAATAATCTCCGCAAAAGACGGCTGCTCCGTTTGGAGGGCCGTCTTTTTGGTATAAGAGGACGGAATGACTAACACGAAAGGTATGACCATGCCCCAGATTGATGATGCCGAGCTGTTTGGCAATGCCGAGGATCAGCGTGCGTACGAGGACTTTTGCGCCAATCAGGAGGCGGTCGAGAAGTTCACGCTCGACAAGCCCGCGCTTGTCTGCCGTTGGCGCATGTCCAACAAAAAGGTGCCCATGCTCAACCGCCACATTCGCGCACTGTCCGAGCGCCTGGTGCAGGGCGAGCCGCTTACCCATAACATGCTCAGCTGGGCTAAACAGCACGTTGAGTGGTCGCTTGCCGAGGGCGATTACACTGCGCACGACGGCGTACTCATGCTGGTGATCGACGTCAATGGCAACGCCGCCATGACGGTGGGCGAGTACGAGCCGCTGGCCGATACGTCGGCCAAGGCGCTGCGTGCCCGTTCCGCCGAGGCCCGCTCCGAGGCCGACGAGACCGGCGTGGCGCCCGAGCTGCTCGCCGCCGTCAACAACGGCGAGCTCGCCTTTGTGGCGCCGGCGGACGAGTTCCTGTGTGGCACGGCGACGCTCATCGAGCAGTTGGCCCAGACCAAGGGCATCCCGGTCACGCGCGTAGACATTCCCGCGCAGCTTAAGGGCGCGCTGTTCCTAGTGAGCGACGAGCACGGCGTGGTCCCCGCAACCGAGACGGACGCCACCGAGGCCGACGCCGCTACGGTTGCCTTCTTCGCCGAAGGCTACGAAAAGCTCCGCGCCCGCCGCTAAATGATTATTCTGGGACGGGGATTTAATAATCATTTTGGTCCCCGTCACCGCTGCGAGTGCGAGGCGAGCCAAACGCCCCCCGTTCGCGAACAGTTCTGTCACCTTGGCGCCGCGCGCGGTGCACACCTGCAGTTTCGCAGCCATAATGGTGGCAAGACAACCGAGAGGGGAGCGGAATCCATGGCGCTGATCTATATCGTTGAGGACGACGAGCCCATTCGTCGTGAGCTTGTCGACATCCTTGCCCGCGCCGGTTTTGAGGTTGAGACATGCGAATCGTTTGAGCATGTCTCGCGCGATATTCTCGCCGCCGCGCCCGACCTAGTGCTGCTCGACCTCACGCTTCCCGTCAAGGACGGCCAGCATATCTGCCATGAGGTCCGTCGCGAATCCGAGGTTCCCATCATCGTCCTCACGTCGCGCACGACCGAGATTGACGAGGTCATGGCCATGACGCTCGGCGCGGACGACTTTGTTCCCAAGCCCTACAGCGCCCGTGTGCTCGTGGCGCGCATCAACGCACTGCTGCGTCGCACCGCGGCGGCAGGTGAGCGCAGCGCACTTGTCCACAAGGGGCTGGAGCTCGACCTCGCCCGCTCAATGGTCACCAACACGCAAACCGGCACTAGCACCGAGCTCACCAAAAACGAACTGCGTATCCTCTCACTGCTTCTGAGCCGCGCGGGCAAGATTGTTTCGCGCTCGGCCATCATGCAGGACCTGTGGGACTCCGACGCCTTCGTGGACGACAATACGCTTACCGTCAACATCAACCGCCTGCGCACCACGCTCGAAAAAATCGGCATCAAGGGGTATTTGACGACGCACCGCGGCCAAGGCTATTCGGTCTAGGGGCCGGCTATGTCGTTTGCCAAGTTCTTTAAAGACGCGCTGCTTCCCGTCGCCGTGTGGACGTGCGGCGTGCTGCTGAGCTGCTTTGTGCTGACGGTCGCCGGTGCACCCGTTTCTATCGTGGTCGTGGCGGTTGGCGTGTCCTTTATCTTTGGTATGCTCGGCATCGTGATCGAGTACGCGCGCCGTCGTCGTTTTCTGCGCCAGCTGGAGCGTGCGGCAGAGGAGCTCGAGAGTCCCGCATGGGTGCAGGAGATGGTGCAATGTCCGACCTATGCCGAGGGCGAGCTCGAGTACGAGGTCTTGCGCCGGGTGGGCAAGGCGGCATGCGATGAGGTGGCGGAAGGCCGGCACCAGACCGATGACTACCGCGACTATATCGAGAGCTGGGTCCACGAGGCCAAGCTGCCCCTGGCGGCGGCTCACCTGATTTTGGAAAACCTGGACAGCAGCGAAGACGACCTGTCGCGCGTGGACGATCTGGCACGCGAGCTTGCCCGCGTGGAGCGCTATATCGACCAAGCTCTGTACTATGCGCGCTCGGAAGTCGTGGAGCGCGACTACCTGATTCGCCGCTGGGATCTCAAGACCTTGGTGACGGGCGCGATTAAAGCCAACGCGCGCGAGCTTATCGCGGCGCACGTGGCTCCGGTGTGCGAGAACCTCGACTTTGAGGTCTTTACCGACGAGAAGTGGCTCGAGTTTATTCTGGGCCAGCTCATTCAGAACAGCATTAAATATGCGCGTGAGGATGGTGCGAAGATCACGTTTTCGGGCGCGTTGCTGGACGAGGGCCTGGCAAGTGAGCGCATCGAGCTTACCGTCGCGGACAACGGCTGTGGTGTGAGCGCGGCCGACCTGCCCCGCGTGTTCGAGAAGGGCTTTACCGGCGACAACGGTCGCACCACCAAGCGCGCAACGGGCATCGGCCTCTACCTGGTGGCACGTCTGTGCTCCAAGATGGGCATCGACGTCACCGCGGCATCCGAGCCCGGCGAAGGCTTCGTCGTCACGTTTGCCTTCTCAACCAACAAGTTCCAATACTTTGAGTAACGCACGCGGCAGACGTCCGCCCAAACAAAAACGTGCCGCCCCAAACGGGGCGGCACGCCATTCCTCTATTCAGACAACTCGCTGAAGTAAGGCTGCGAAGGCCGCGGGGCCGGGAGGGGTTTCCTAAGGGCACATCCCGCAGCCGCAACGCGGCGAGGACGTGCCCGTGGAAACCCCGCAGGCCCCGCGGCCGGTGGGAGCAACGCTACTTCACGACCAGAATGTCGCAGTCCGTATTGCGCAGCAGGAACGTCGAAATCGAGCCCAGTAGCGCGTACTTAATTGAGGACAGGCCGCGTGCGCCGCAGAGCACCAGATCGGGCTTGACCACGTCGAGCATCTCATCCTTGAGCGTCTCACGAATGCGGCCGGTGCGAATCATGACCTCGACCTCGGGAATGTCGGGATTGGCCTTGGCCTCCTCGAGTTGCTTGGCGATGGAGTTGTTAAAGGCCTCCTCCAAGCCGTTGACCAGGTCGACCGGATAGGAACCGGCGCTCTCGAGCGCGGTGGAGTCGATAACGTGGCCGATGATCAGCTTAGCGCCGTTGTTCGCGGCGACCTTGATGGCGCGTGCGAGCACAAAATCCTGCTGCTCAGTACCGTCGAGTGAAACAAATACCTTGGTATAGCCCTCGTTCATGGTTTCCTCCTTGGTCTATCGCACGGGCGCGGGGCTCGTGCGTCGGGCGGGCGCGGGCGCGTTGGCCGCCGGACACTTTATCTTGTTGCAGTTATACCCAAGGATTTCGGTTTGACCGCTCGCAATTCTGTGAACGGGCGAGTTTTTTGGTAAGGGTAGGCACAGGCGTGCCGCCAACGGTTGATAATGGGACATCGCCCGCACCGTCCGCAGAACATCTACCGGCGGGTGTCTAATGAGGGGGTCCCTTTGGATATCATCGAGCTTCTAAAATCTGCCTTCATGGGCCTGGTCGAGGGCATCACCGAATGGCTGCCTGTTTCGTCGACCGGTCACATGATCTTGGTGGACGAGTTCGTCAAGATGAACGTGAGCGAGACGTTCTGGAATATGTTCCTGGTTGTGATTCAGCTTGGTGCCATTTTGGCCGTCTGCGTCCTGTTCTTCCATGAGCTCAACCCGTTCTCGCCCAGCAAGGGCAAGGAGGGCCGTCGCGACACCTGGGTGCTGTGGGGCAAGATTGTGCTCGGCTGCATTCCCGCCGCGGCGATCGGTCTGCCGCTCAACGACTGGATGGAGGAGCATTTCTACAATGCTCCCGTCGTGGCGCTGGCGCTCATTGTGTACGGCGTACTGTTTATCGTGATTGAGAACTGGCGCGCGAGCAAGCGCGAGGAAATGGCCGTTGCCGGTTCGTTTGGTTCGCGTGCTGTGGTGGCGGGCGGACGTCCCGCCGGTGCGCACTTTGCGGCGCCCGCCGCGGCTACCGCTGAGGATGAGGACGATGACGAGAATTTGGACTTTGGCTCCATCGCCACGCTCGAGGACCTGAGTTGGAAGACTGCGCTGGGTATCGGCTGCTTCCAGGTGCTTTCGCTGGTGCCTGGTACGTCTCGTTCCGGTTCTACCATCATCGGTGGCCTGCTTTTGGGCTGCACGCGTTCGGTGGCGTCCAAGTTTACGTTCTTCCTGGCCATCCCTGTCATGTTTGGCGCGAGTGCGCTCAAACTGGTCAAGTACTTCATCAAGGGCGGTACGTTCGGCGCCAACGAGGTCGCAATCTTGGGCGTGGGCTGTGTTGTGGCCTTTGTGGTTTCGCTTATCGCCATCAAGTGGCTCATGGGCTTCGTCCGCCGTCACGACTTCAAGTGCTTCGGCGTCTACCGCATCATCCTGGGCATCGTAGTGCTCGCATACTTCTTCGTTCTGGAGCCTATGCTCGGCCTCTAACTTGGTTGACGCTGCGCGACGGCCAGAGCGACAACTTGTCATTCAAAGGGGGCGGCATGGCCAAAAGGTCTATGCCGCCCTTTTTCATGCCAATTTGTTCGCTCTGGCCGCCGCTCGCTGCCGTTGCCATGACATCGGTGGCTCCCTGATTGGTGCATTGGGGTCAGGTTACTTTGCAGCAACATGGTGCAAAGCAACCTGACCCCAATGCACCAAATCGGCCGGGGCGGGCCTGACGGCGGCGCACGGAGTCGTGGTGTGATTTGCGTCGGTGTCCGCACGGCTCGGTATACTGGTACGGCTCAAACTATGGCGCTGCCCGCAGGCGCGCCGTCCGTCAGATGAGGAGTCGCCCATGACCCAGCCCCTGCCCTGGGAAAAGAACACTGCGGTACCCGTGCCGCCCGCGCCGGAACCCGTGCCGCTCGATGCGTACACCGCCCCCGCCGCGCCGGAACCCGAGCTCGTTCCGCTCGACATCTACGACGCCCCGGCTCCGGCACCCAAACCTGCCAAGCCGCTCGTCGATATCGATAGCCTGAACCCCGCCCAGCGCGAGGCGGTCCTGACCACCGAGGGCCCGCTGCTGGTTCTTGCCGGCGCCGGCTCGGGCAAGACCCGCGTCCTGACCTTCCGCATCGCGCACATGCTTGGCGACCTGGGCGTTAAGCCTTGGCAGGTTCTTGCCATCACGTTTACCAACAAGGCCGCGGCCGAGATGCGCGAGCGTCTGGCAGCGCTCATCCCCAGTGGCACTCGCGGCATGTGGGTGTGCACCTTCCACGCCATGTGCGTGCGCATGCTGCGCGAGGACGCCGACCTGCTGGGCTACACCGGGCAGTTCACCATCTACGACGATGACGACTCAAAGCGCATGGTGCGCGACATTATGCAGACGCTCGGCATTGAGCAAAAGCAGTTCCCCATCAACATGATCCGCAGCAAGATCAGCTCGGCTAAAAACGCCATGATCGGGCCCGAGGACATGCTCAAATCCGCCGACAGCCCTAATGACAAAAAGGCTGCGCAGGTCTATCTGGAGCTGGAGCGCCGCCTGCGCGCCGCCAACGCGATGGACTTCGACGACCTGCTCGTGCGCACGCTCGAGCTGCTGCGCACCCGCCCCGAGGTGCTCGACAAGTACCAGGAGCGCTTCCGCTACATTAGCGTCGACGAGTATCAGGACACCAACCACGTCCAGTACGAGATCGCCAACCTGCTGGCCGCCAAGTACCAAAACCTCATGGTTGTGGGCGACGACGACCAGTCCATTTATAGCTGGCGTGGTGCCGACATCACCAATATCCTGGACTTTGAGAAGGACTTTAAAGACTGCAAGACCGTCAAGCTGGAGCAGAACTACCGCTCCACGGGTCATATCCTGAGCGCCGCCAACGCCGTGGTGCGCCACAACTCGCAGCGCAAGGACAAACGCCTGTTTACGGCCGAGGGCGACGGCGAGAAGATCCAGGCCTTCCAGGCGAGCGATGAGCGCGATGAGGGCCGCTGGATTGCCGGCGAGATCGAAAAGCTGCACTCCAAGGGCACAAGCTACGACGACATCGCCGTGTTCTACCGCACCAACGCCCAGTCGCGTATTCTCGAAGATATGTTCCTGCGCGCGGGCGTACCCTACAAGATCGTGGGCGGCACGCGATTCTTCGACCGCGCCGAGATCCGCGACGTCATGGCCTACCTCAAGATGATTGTGAACCCGGCAGATGAGATGAGCGTCAAGCGTGTCATCAATACGCCGCGACGCGGTATCGGCTCCACCTCGATCCAAAAGATTGAGCAGCTGGCGCGCGATAACCGCTGCTCGTTCTTCCAGGCCTGCGAGATCGCGACGGCCGAGACGGGCATGTTTAGCGCCAAGGTGCGTAACGGCCTGTCGAGTTTTGTGGCGCTGGTGCGCGAGGGCCGTCGCATGGACGGCGAGCTCAAGGACGTCGTCGAGATGATTGTCGACAAAACGGGCCTGCTGCAGGCGTTCCGCGCCGAGGGCACCATGGAGTCTGAGAGCCGCGCCGAGAACATTCAGGAATTCTTGGGCGTTGCTGCCGAATTTGAAGAGACGCACGAGGATATCGAGGGTACGCTCGAGAGCTTGGAAGAGCTGCGCGCGGCTGGCGTTGCCGATGTACCGGCCGGCGCCGAGTCCGAGCCCGTCGTGGTGAGCGCGCCTGCGCCTGAACCGGGGCCGTCTGCCCCGGCATCCTCGTTTGAGGCGCTCGTTGGCGCGCGTGATGCCGCGGGTTCCAATCCGCTCGATAGCCTGGCGGCCCCGGCGCTTTCTCCGCAGGATGCTCTGGCTGCCGCCATCGCGGGCAATGCCTATGCCGCGCCGACGGAGCTGCCCGCGGGTGCCGTGCATGCCGACGAGATTGAGCGCACCTATGGCCCGCTTACCTGCAAGGCGCTGCCCGCCCTCATGGAGTGGCTGGCCCTGCGTTCCGACCTGGATTCTCTTGCCGGCGAGACGCATGCCATTACCATGATGACTATCCACTCCGCCAAGGGCCTGGAGTTCCCTGCGGTCTTCGTTGCCGGCATGGAGGAGGGCATCTTCCCGCACGTGCACGACTTTGGCGGCAGCGACGATCCGGGCAAGCTCGAGGAAGAGCGTCGCCTGGCCTACGTTGCCATCACGCGTGCCCGTAAGCGACTGTTCTTGACCTATGCGGCCACACGTCGCACCTACGGTTCGACCTCTGCCAACCCGCGCTCGCGCTTCCTCAACGAGATTCCGTTTGAGGATATCGAGTTTAGCGGTATCGGCTCTGCCGGTTTTGAGGGCACGGGCTGGGAGAAGCGCGGCGACCGTCACGGCACCTTTGGCTCGGGCATGGGCTCGGACATGTATGGCGGCAAGGTGTTTGGCTCGCATACGCGCTCGACCGGCGGTTCCGGTTCGCGCGGCGGATCGAGCTTTGACGATTTCTTTGGCGGCAGCAGCTACGGGACCGAGCGCCATCGTGGGGTTTCGCCCGATGCCGGCCGTGTTGCCTCGACCTTTGGCTCGGGCGCGCCGCGAGCCAAAAAGCCCTCGTCCAAGGTGTCCCCGACGGTGGAGCGCAAGGTCGATCGCGCCAGCGCATCGCAGGACTTTGCCGCGGGCGATACCGTGAGCCACAAGACCTTTGGCACGGGTACCGTGATCTCGGTCGCTGGAGACATGATCGAGGTCCAATTCGAAAAGACCGGCCAGACCAAAAAGCTTATGAAGGGCTTCGCACCTATAGTGAAACTGACCTAGGCGGCTTTCCCAGGCACGGCACCTCGGCCTTCAATCGTCGGGCATGACCTCAAGGTCTATGCCCTCCTCTTTCAGGCCGATCTGCCGCACCTGGAAAACCCGTACATCCAGCTAGGCGGGCGTATGGGGCAACATCGCCTGCTTGGGCAGTCCTGCGCAAGACGGAGAGCACATTAAGTGCTCTCCTTTGCGTGCGGAACTCGCGATCGATGTTGCCCTATACGCCCGCCCAGGTCCTTGGGTAACGTTGCTGGACGAACGTCGCTTTGCTCGTTCGCTTTTTGGTCTGGAGAGCCGGGTGGGCTGATAGATTAATAGATATGAGTAGGGGCTCCCCCGTTGAAGAACGGGGGAGCCCCTTGTTGCGTTTGGGTTGTTGGTGCGACCTAGAGGTGGCTGATGATCAGTTCCATCTTGCCTTCGAGGTCGATGGAACTGACGGTGCTGGGTGCCAGCAGGTGGCTTCCCTTGTGGACGGGGTCGCCGCAGACGGTGCCTTCGCCGTCGATGACCGATAGGCACATGAAGGGCCAACGCTGGTCGAGGGTCTTGCTGCCGTCGACGCGCACGCGATCGACGGTGTAGCAGGAGTTAGACTCGAGCTCGGTCACGCCGTCCACCTCGGGCGCGGTCACCGTGCCGTCGATCGGTGCCTGAACGTCAAAATCGATGCAATCGAGGCTCTGCTCAATGTGCAGGGGGCGCAGCTTGCCGTCGGTGCCGGGACGGTCGTAGTCGTACAGGCGATACGTCACGTCGCTCGACTGCTGCGTCTCCAAAATGAGCGTGCCGGTCTTGATGGCGTGCACGGTACCGGAATCAATCTGGAAAAAGTCGCCCTTGTGGATCGGCAGTACGTTGAGCATGTCGTCCCAGCGGCCGTCCTCGATCATCTGCGCGGCCTCGGCGCGGTCATGCGCGCGCTGGCCGACGATGATTGTGGCGCCGGGCTCGCAATCCAGCACATACCAGCACTCGGTTTTGCCCAGACTGCCGTTCTCGTGCTTGGCGGCGTACTCGTCGTTGGGATGAATCTGGATCGAAAGGTCGTCCTTGGCGTCCAGAATCTTAATGAGCAGCGGGAACTCCTTACCCTCGCAGTTGCCAAAGAGCTCGCGGTGCTCGGCCCACAGCCACGACAGCGTGTGGCCTGCATACGGGCCCTCCGCAATCTGGCAGTCACCGTTGGGGTGGGCCGAGATGGCCCAACACTCACCGATGGGACCCTCGGGAATGTCGTAACCAAATACGGTTTCGAGTTGACGGCCGCCCCAGATCTTCTCGTGGAAGATCGGCGTCAGTTTAATCAAATCGGACATGTTCATACTCCCATTGTGCTGCGTGGGCGCCGCGTAAAACTGCTCAAAACGAGCGCCCGCATGACTACAAAAACCTATGCCAACGTTACGTTGTACAACTCAAAGCGGTCGCCAACGTTGCGCGAGACCGAATACTCAAAGGCGGCGCCGCTATCCAAGAAGCCAATCTGGGTGAGCTCGAGCAAGGGAGAGCCGGGTTTGGTATCCAGGCGCTCAGCTTCTTCCTCGGTTGCTGCCACGGCGCGAATGGTACGGTGAAAGCTCGAAATCTTCAGCCCACATTGCTCGCGGATGAAGCGGTAGAGCGATCCGTACAGGTCCTTCTTTTTAAGGCCTGGAATCAGCTCGAGGGGCATGTAGGTGTACTCGATAACGATGGGCTTCTCATCGGCCTGACGCACGCGCACGACGTGATAGGCAAAGTCATCCTCGGCAATTCCCAGCTGGGCTGCGATGTCCGCTGGTGGATTAACGATCGAGAAATCGTAGACCACCGAGGTCACCTTCTCCCCGCGGTGCTCATACGAAAAACCCTGGGCACGGTCGTTTTTGCCCTGAAAAAACGCCTGGCCGGGAAGCCCCGCCGTGTCCTTAACGTAGGTACCCGATCCACGACGGCTGGTAATAAGACCTTCCTCGGTGATTCGCTCGATAGCTCGTTTGACGGTGATTTTGGAAACGCTATAGAGCTCGCAGAACTCAACGACGGTGGGAAGCTTATCGCCCGGTTTAAGAGCGCCATCCTCGATACTTCGACGAATATCTGCAGCTATCGCCTCGTATTTGGGAGTCAAGGAACCTCCTTTCCAACTTGATTGAGAATAAAAGAAAGTATAGTCAACGCCTAAGTATCTCTATTGAGTTATTGAAAAGTTCGAGAAAGATAAAATCAAAAGACGCCCCGCTTGTAAAATCAGAGCGTTTTAAATGATAAACATCTGAGTAGTGTCGTGTTGAGGAATGATCGGTCCGAGGACAGGACCGAACCGATATAGCGGCCAGCGAACCGAATCTCGTGCTCTGCGTTTCCCCAGATATAACCTGCCAAAACAAACCTGTCCCTTTTTGGTAGGTTTTTGCCTTGGGAGCGGTACCATACAGGCAATGTTTAAACGAGAAAGGTGGGCTCCCATGGAACCTAAGCAGTACTACATCGGCATTGACGTCGGCGGCACTTCGGTTAAGGAGGGCCTGTTCGACGAGGACGGCAACCTGCTTGCCAAGGCCAGCGTGCCCACGCCTCCTATCGTTGACGCTGCGGGCTTTGCCGCGGTGACCGAGGCTATCGACCAGGTGGTCGCCAAGGCACAGATTCCGCGTGCCTTTGTGGCGGGCATTGGCCTGGCCGTTCCGTGTCCCATCCCGGCATCGGGCGATGCCAAGGTCAAGGCCAACATTGCCATTAACCTGCCCGAGCTGAGGATCGCCATTCAAAAGCACTGCCCCGACGCGGTCGTTAAGTACGAGAACGACGCCAACGCCGCTGCCATGGGCGAGGCCTGGCTCGGTTCTGCCAAGGGCGTGCAGAACGTGGTGATGGTCACCATCGGTACCGGCGTGGGCGGCGGCGTTATCGTCAACGGCGACGTAGTGTCGGGCGTTGTGGGTGCTGGCGGTGAGATTGGCCACATGTGCCTGAACCCGGCTGAGGAGCGCACCTGCGGCTGTGGCGGCCATGGCCATCTGGAGCAGTATTCCAGCGCCACCGGTGTGGTGAGCAACTACCTTGCTGAGTGCAAGAAAGCGGGCGTCGAGCCCATCGAGCTCACCGGGCCTTCTGATTCCAAGGACGTGTTCCAGGCCTGCCGCGAGGGTGACAAGCTTGCGCTGGCAGCTGCCGATACCATGGCCGACTACCTCGGCCGTGCCCTGGCGCTTATTGCCAACGTGGTTGACCCCGAGATGTTCCTGATCGGTGGCGGCGCGTCCGCTTCGGCCGATGTCTACCTCGACAAGGTCCGCGAGCACTTCCAGCGCTACGCGCTTTCCGCCTCACGCGAGACGCCCATTAAGGTCGCTTCGCTCGGCAACGATGCCGGCATCATCGGTGCCGCCTACGTAGCCCTGCGCGCCGCCGGTAAATAGCTGGTGCAAGGGGGTCAGGTTACTTTGCACCAACATGGTGTAAAAGGGACAGCCTTGGCCCCCGTGCCTACCCCAAAATATGCCGTGGCCCTTCCGTCTGCGAAGGCTCGGCATCGGCGTGCTACCATAGCTACGTCCAAGTACACATATCAAGTGGAGGATATCCATGGCAAACGTTCTTGTCTTTGGTCACCAGAACCCCGATAACGACGCCATCATGAGCGCCGTCGTCCTGTCCCAGCTGCTCAACCAGGTTGAGTATGCCGGCAACACCTACGAGGCCTGCGCCCTTGGTCAGCTTCCGGCAGAGTCCGCCAAGCTGCTCGCCGACGCCGGCATCGCCGAGCCCCGCGTGATCGAGTCCGTCGAGGCCGGTCAGCTCGTCGTCCTCACCGACCACAACGAGTCCGCCCAGTCCGTCGCCGGCCTTAAGGACGCCACGGTCTTTGGTGTCGTCGACCATCACCGCATCGGCGACTTCGAGACCGCCGGCCCGCTGCACTACATCTGCCTGCCCTGGGGCTCCAGCTGCACCATCGTCACCAAGCTCGCCGACGTGCTCGGCGTTGAGCTTTCCGACGTCCAGGCCAAGCTGCTGCTCTCGGCCATGATGACCGACACGCTCATGCTCAAGAGCCCCACCACCACCGCTGTCGACCGCACCGTCGCCGCCAAGCTCGGCGAGCAGGTGGGCGTCGACCCGGTCAAGTTTGGCATGGAGGTCTTCCTCACCCGTCCGTCCGGCTCCTTCACCGCAGCCGAGATGGTCGGCAACGACATCAAGATGTTCGAGCCCGCCGGCAAGAAGCTGCTCATCGGCCAGTACGAGACCGTCGACAAGAGCCGCGCGCTCGGCATGATCGACGAGATTCGCGAGGCCATGCGCGCCTACGCCGCCGAGAAGGGTGCTGACGGCATTGTCCTGTGCATCACCGACATCATGGAGGAGGGCTCGCAGGTCCTGCTCGAGGGCGAGACCGAGGCCGCTCAGAAGGGCCTGGGCATTGCCGACGAGCACGACGGCGTCTGGATGCCGGGTGTCCTCTCCCGTAAGAAGCAGGTCGCTGCCCCCATCATGGCCGCCTGCTAGGTTTAGTTGACCAAACGCCACGACCGGATCGCGGACGCCCCGCGCTCCGGTCGTTTTTTTGTGCACGGCGCCGCATCGTCTCTTGGACAGGCGTGCCCGTGCCGTTGAGCAAATAATGTTCAACCTGTGGTTCCGCTTTTCGGCCGCGCCTGCGCGCTTGTCGTGCAGGGTAGGCTAGATGCAAGCGTAATACGTTAGAGCGCGGCGCCGCCACTTGGGCGGGCCGTGCTTTTTTAAGACGGGAGCCATCCCGTGAAAGGAGCCGCCCATGGCAGCAACCGAGCAGCTGTTCAACGTTCGTGAGCGCAAGCGCTTTGAGCGTCACGATATCTGGGAGCGCATCGCCGAGAACGGCACGATTTCCGCCGCCGTCATGGTGATCGCTGCCATCGCCGCCGTTATCTGTGCCAACACCGATGCCTACGAGGCCATCCATCACTTTTTGGAGACCCCGCTGTATGTGGGGCTGGGCAACCTTACGGCCGGCCTCACCGTCGAGCTTTTCGTCAATGACTTCCTCATGGCGATTTTCTTTTTGTTGGTGGGTATTGAGCTTAAGTACGAGATGACGGTCGGCGAGCTCAAGAATCCGCGTCAGGCCATGCTCCCCATGCTGGCGGCCGTGGGCGGCGTCGTCGTTCCCGCCTGCATCTACCTAATCTTTAACCATGCCGGCGCCCACAACGGTTGGGCCATCCCCATGGCAACCGATATTGCCTTTGCGCTGGGCGTGCTGTCGCTTTTGGGCAACCGCGTGCCCAACGGCGTGCGCGTGTTCTTCTCGACGCTCGCCATTGCCGACGACCTGATCTCCATCGCCGCCATCGCCATCTTCTACGGTCAGAGCCCCAATCCGTTTTGGTTGGGCGCCGCCGCGCTTGTGACCTGCGCGCTCGTGTGGCTCAACAAGACGCAGCACTACCGTCTTGCGCCGTATACGTTGCTGGGTCTGCTGCTGTGGTTCTGCATGTTCAAGAGCGGCGTACATGCCACGCTTGCCGGCGTCATCCTGGCCTTTACTATCCCGGCCAAGTGCGGCGTTAAGCTCGATAGCCTTACCGAGTGGCTGGGTGAGTGCCTGCCGTTGCTCGACGACCGCTACGACGACGAGACACACATCTTGGGCCAGCACGACTTTACCGTCTCGACCACCAGGGTCGAGCGCGTCATGCACCGCGTGACCCCGCCGCTCATGCGCATGGAGCGTCTGATCTCCACGCCGGTCAACTTTGTGATCCTGCCCATCTTTGCGTTTGTGAACGCGCAGGTTCGCCTGGTGGGCGTGGACATGAGCACGCTGCTGACCGATCCGGTGACGCTCGGCGTGTACTTTGGCATGCTGCTGGGCAAGCCCATCGGTATCTTTGGCATGACGTTTGCCCTGGTTAAGCTCAAGATCTCCGAGCTGCCGCACAACGTTAACTGGCACATGATCGCCGGCGTGGGCATTCTGGGCGGCATTGGCTTTACCATGTCGATTCTCATCAGCGGCCTTGCCTTCCCGACGGCCCAGTTCGAGGTTCTGGCTGCCAAGGCCGCCATCCTTGCCGGTTCGGTCACCGCTGCCGTGCTCGGCATGATCTACATGAGCGTGGTCTGCAAACACCCCGCGCCCAAGGGCGAGTAAAAGCACATACAAGTTTGAAAACGCCGCCTGTGAACACCATCACAAGCGGCGTTTTAGTCAATGGGGACGTTCTTAAATGACTAGGTTTATTCCACCGTTCCGTAGACGGCGCCCCAGCCGTGGGCGGCCAAGGCGGAGTTGAGCTGGTCGCAAAGTGACTGGCGGTTGTAATAGCCGGGCGGTAGCAGGTTGACGATTTCCATGAGGTCGGGTGCCAGGTCTAAGATTTCGGCCTGCACGATCAGATCCAGGCGGTCGATGGCGTGGCGGTCGTAAAACAGTCCGTCGACCAGGCGCTGCAGGTCGCCGAATTCCTCGGCCTGGAACGATCCGTACTCCATAGTGCCTCCTTGGGCGCCCCACGCCGGCATGCGCGGCGATTCGTAATTTATTGCGATGGACTTAATCTATCACGGCTTCATAACGTTGTGGCGGTGGCGGTCTATACTTAGACGAACTGCAACGTACCGCTCCGCGAAAGGTCGCACCCCATGCAGACGATCTACCAGAAGATGGAAACCACCGAACTCGATGCCGCCATCGAGGCGCTCAAAGCCGAGGTCGCCGAGGTCAAGGCCAAGGGCCTGGCGCTCGACATGGCCCGCGGCAAGCCGTCGCCCTCCCAGGTGGACATCTCTCGACCCATGCTCGATATCCTCAATGCCGATGCCGATCTGCACGACGGCAACGTCGACTGCTCAAACTACGGTTGCTTTGAGGGCATTCCCTCGGCACGCAAGCTGGCGGGGGAGTTCCTGGGTTGCCCTGCCGAGCAGACGCTCGTACTGGGTTCGTCGAGCCTTCTGATCGAGCACGATATCGCCGGCATGTTTTGGCGCTGCGGTTCGTGCGGCAGCGAGCCTTGGGAGGCTTACGAGGCCGCGCACGACGGCAAGAAAGTCAAGTTCCTGTGCCCTGTTCCCGGCTACGACCGTCACTTTGGCATCACCGCCGACCTGGGTATCGAGAATGTCCCCGTCGCGATGACCGACAACGGCCCCGACATGGACGAGGTCGAGCGTCTGGTTGCCGCCGACGACTCCATCAAGGGCATCTGGTGCGTGCCCAAGTATTCCAACCCCACGGGCATCACCTTTAGCGAGGACACCGTGCGTCGCCTGGTCGAGATGCCCACGGCCGCGCCCGATTTCCGCATCTTCTGGGACAACGCCTACTGCGTGCACGACCTGTACGACGAGACCGACGAGCTCGCCAATATCTTCGACCTCGCTCGCGCGGCGGGCACCGAGGACCGCGTGGTGGCTTTTGCCTCGACGTCCAAGATTACCTTCCCGGGCGCCGGCATCGGCTTCATCGGTGCGAGCCCCGCGGTCATCGCCGAGTTCTCCAAGCGCCTGAAGGCCGGCCTCATCAGCGCCGACAAGCTCAACCAGCTGCGCCACGTGCGCTTCCTTCCCACCATCGAGGCGGTCAAGGAGCACATGAAAAAGCATGCCGAGTTCCTGCGTCCGCGCTTTGAGGCCGTTGAGCGCAAGCTCACCGAGGGCCTGGGCGATACGGGCTGTGCCACCTGGACGCACCCCCGCGGCGGCTACTTTGTAAGCTTCGATGGTCCCGAGGGCTCGGCCCAGAAGGTCGCCGCGCTTTGCGCCGACCTGGGCGTCAAGCTCACGCCGGCCGGTGCCACCTGGCCCTATGGCAAGGATCCGCGCGATACCAACATCCGTATTGCGCCGAGCTATCCCACGGTCGAGGACCTGGAGGCCGCGCTCGACGTGCTGGTGCTGGCCGTTAAGCTTGTCGCTGCCGAGCTTGCTCGTGCCGAGCGCGCCTAACGCCTAGGGCCCCGCAAGTCCGCGCCCAGTACTATCCGCACTTTCGATACGTAAAGGAGCGTATACATGGATTTGGGTATTTCCACCAACCCCACGCCGGAGATCTACACCATTAAGGTAACCGGCGAGATCGATATCTCTAACGCCGATAGCCTGCGCAATGCTATCGACCTGGCGCTCGAGCAGCCCACTGAGGCCGTTGAGCTCGATTTTGCCCAGGTGAGCTACATCGATTCGACGGGCATTGGCGTGCTCGTGGGCGCCGCGCACCACGCGGTCGACCACGGCAAGCGCTTTAGCTGCACCAATGTGCAGCCCCAGGTGATGCGCGTGGTTCAGCTGTTGGGTGTCGACCAGGAGATTTCGATCACCGCAGCATAATCTTTGCCCCCAAAAGGGCGTGCCGTTTGGCATATGTTTGTGATGCGCTCGGACGTTTTGGCGTCCGGGCGCTATACTTGACCGAATGAATAGACGAGTTCCGGCCGAATGGCGCGGTGCGGGCTCGACTCACATCGAGCCTTGGAGGTATGTGTGTTTGGTATTGGAGAGGGTGAGCTCGCGATCATCGTGGTCTTCGGCTTTTTGCTGTTTGGCCCGGATAAGCTCCCGCAGATGGGCCGCACAATCGGCCGTGCCATCCGTCAGTTCCGCGAGACGCAGGAAAAGATGACGGCCGTTGTTCAGTCCGAGATTATCGATCCGGTAAGCGAGGCCGCGTCGGCCCCGGTCAAGCCCAAGAAGGCTGCCGTCGATGACGATTCCGATGCGGACGAGGGTGCCGTCGAGACGGCTGCGCCCGCAAAGAAGGAGACTTTTGCCGAGCGCCGTGCCCGCCTTGCCGCCGAGAAGGCTGCGAGCGAGGGTGCTGCTGAGGGCGAGGGCGCCGAGCCTGCCGCTGCTGCCGATACCGCCGTCGAGCCCGAGCCCGAGCCTGCTGCAGAGCCCGAGCCGGAGCCGGCAGAGCCCACGACGGCTGATCTCTATGCCCGTCGCCCCCGCAAGCGCAAGGCCGTCGTCGACCAGCTCGCCCGCGAGCTCGAGGCCGAGGACGACGCCGCTGCCGCCGCTGCCCCGAAGGGAGGCGATGAGTAATGCCTATCGGACCTGCGCGTATGCCGCTCTTCGATCACCTGGGAGAGCTCCGTCGCCGCCTGACCATCGTGGTCGTCTCGGTGTTTGCCGCAGCTATCGTGTTGTATTTCGCCACGCCCGTGGTGCTCGACATCCTGGAAGACCCCATCCGCTCCTTTGTGCCGGATGGCAAGTTCTACATCACCACCACACTCGGCGGCTTTGGCTTGCGCTTCTCGCTGGCCATCAAGATGGCCGTGGTCATGTGCACGCCCATGATTATCTGGCAGATTCTGGCGTTTTTCCTGCCGGCGCTTCGCCCCAACGAGCGCAAGTGGGTCGTGCCCACGGTGCTCGCCTCGACGGTGCTGTTCTTCCTGGGCGCAATCTTTTGCTACTTCATCATCATTCCCGCGGGCTTTGAGTGGCTCATCGGCGAGACCTCGGCCGTCGCTACGGCGCTGCCCGACCTGGAGAACTACGTCAACATGGAGCTGCTCTTTATGATCGGCTTTGGTGTGGCGTTTGAGCTGCCGCTCATCATCTTCTACCTGTCCGTTTTCCACATCGTGTCCTACGCGGCCTTCCGCAGCGCCTGGCGCTACGTGTACGTAGGCCTGCTCGTGGGTTCGGCTGTGATCACGCCCGACGGCTCGCCCGTCACCCTGGGCCTTATGTACGGCGCCCTGCTCTCGCTCTACGAGATTTCGCTTGCCATTGCCCGTGTGGTCATTACCGCGCGCGAGGGCAAGGAGGGCCTGTTTGTGAGCCGTCTGGACCTGTTCTCGGACGATGAGGACGACGAGGAGTAAATCGGTATGCACGAGGTTGGCATTGTCAACGGCATACTCGATACAGTGATTCGCGCGGCGCGTGGGGCGGGGGCCTCGCGCGCCGTTTTGGTAACGCTGCGTATCGGGGATATGACCGAAGTCGTGCGCGAGGCGCTCGACTTTGCGTGGGAGACGTTTCGCGACGAGGATCCGCTCACGCAAGGCTGCGAGCTTGCCGTGAAGGAAGTCCATCCGCAAAGCGAGTGCCTGGATTGCGGCGAGGTTTTCGAGCATGATCGCTTTCATTGTCGTTGTCCCCAGTGTGGCGGCGCCAACGTGCGCCTGCTGCACGGTCGCGAGCTCGACATCGCAAGTATCGAAATCGAAACCCCCGACGATTAGCCCGCTAGCCATCTGGTGATGGGGTATAAAGGGGCCAAAGTAAGGAGTGCCGAGTATGGCCGAGAAAACGATTGATATCGCGTCGCCGATTCTGTCGCGCAATGAGCGTCTGGCAGATCAGCTGCGTCAGCGATTTAAAGAGACAAACACCTATGTGATCAATGTGCTGTCGAGCCCCGGCTCGGGTAAGACCACCACGATTTTGGGCACCAACGAGCGCCTACGCGACAAGGCCGGCCTGCGTTGCGCCGTCATCGAGGGCGATATCGCCTCGGACGTCGACGCCATCACCATGAAGGAAGCCGGCATGCCCGCCATCCAGATCAATACGGGCGGCCTGTGCCATCTCGAGGGCAACATGATCATGGAGGCCGTCGACGCGTTCGACCAGGCGGTGGGCCTTCAAAACATCGACGTCATCTTTATCGAAAACGTGGGTAACCTGGTCTGCCCAGTCGACTTTGACCTGGGCGAGAACCTGTCCATCATGATTCTTTCGGTGCCCGAGGGCGACGACAAGCCTATCAAGTACCCGGGCATCTTCCAACACGCCGGCGCGCAGCTGCTCAACAAGGTCGACGTGGCTCCGGCTTTCGATTTTGACATGGATAGGTATACTAAGACACTCGATGACCTCAATCCGCAGGCGCCGCGGTTTGCCGTGAGCGCGCGCAAGGGCGAGGGCATGGATGCCTGGTGTGATTGGCTCATCGGGCAGATTGAGCAAGCAAGGGCGTAAGTCGGCCGCCATACGGGCGGGCGTAGCCGCAGAGATACGAGATAGGAGCCTCTTTTGAAGCTCATCATCGCCGAGAAAAACGACGCCGCGCGTCAGATCGCCGAGCGGCTGTCCACGGGCAAGCCCAAAAAGGACAAGGTGTACAACACCGCCATCTACCGTTTTGAGTGGAAGGGCGAGGAGTGCGTGACGATCGGTCTTGCCGGTCACATCCTTGCGCCCGATTTTTGCGACAGCGTGCTGTTCGATAAAAAGCTGGGCTGGTATTCGGTCACCGAGGACGGCGAGATGCTGCCGGCCGACATACCCGATGGCCTGGCGCGTCCGCCCTACGACACCAAGCGCAAGCCGTTTCTTGCCGATGGCATCTCAATCAAGGGCTGGAAACTCGAGAGCCTGCCTTACCTCACCTGGGCGCCCGTCATTAAGCTACCGGCCGAGAAGGAGCTCATTCGCTCGCTCAAGAACCTTGCCAAGAAGTCTGACAGCGTCATCATCGCCACGGACTTCGACCGCGAGGGCGAGCTGATTGGCTCGGATGCTCTCAACAAGGTGCGCGAGGTTGCGCCGGACTTGCCGGTCGCCCGCGCCCAGTACTCTTCGTTTACCAAGGCCGAGATCACGCAGGCCTTCGATAACCTCGTCACGCTCGACCAGAATCTGGCCGACGCCGGCGAGAGCCGTCAGCACATCGACCTCATCTGGGGCGCGGTGCTCACGCGCTATCTGACGCTCGCCAAGTTCGGTGGCTTTGGTAACGTGCGCTCTGCCGGCCGCGTGCAGACGCCGACGCTCGCCCTGGTGGTTGAGCGCGAGCGCGAGCGCATGGCGTTTGTGCCCGAGGACTATTGGCAGATTCGCGGCATGGGTGCCGCGCAGGGCGCTGCCGAGGACGACCGCTTTAAGATCGCGCACAAGACGGCGCGTTTTACCGACAAGGATGCTGCCGAGACGGCGTACGGCCATGTCGACGGCGTCGCGACGGCGACCGTTGCCGCGGTGACCAAGCGCTCGCGCAAGCAACAGCCGCCCACGCCGTTTGCGACCACCTCGCTGCAGGCTGCCGCCGCGGCCGAGGGTATCTCGCCTGCGCGTACGATGCGCATCGCCGAGTCCCTCTACATGGCCGGTCTCATCAGCTACCCGCGTGTCGACAATACCGTGTACCCTGCGACGCTCGATCTGGGCGCCGTGGTGAGCGACCTGGCAAAGATCAACCCGGCGCTGGCGCCCGTGTGCAAAAAGGTGCTCGCCGGTCCCATGAAGCCCACGCGCGGCAAGGTCGAGACCACCGACCACCCGCCTATCTATCCCACGGGCGAGGGCGATCCGTCCACGCTCGATGGCGGTCAGCGCAAGCTCTACGATCTCATCGCCCGTCGCTTCCTGGCAACGCTTATGGGTCCCGCGACCATCGAGAACACCAAGCTCGAGCTCGACGTCAACGGCGAGCCGTTCGTGGCCTCGGGCGACGTGCTCGTGACCCCTGGCTTCCGCGAGGCCTATCCGTACGGCCTTAAGCGCGACGAGCAGATGCCGCCGCTGGAGCAGGGCGATACGGTCGACGTGTTCGACATTAAGCTCGAGGCCAAGCAGACCGAGCCGCCCGCGCGCTATAGCCAGGGCAAGCTCGTTCAGGAGATGGAAAAGCGCGGCCTGGGTACCAAGTCCACGCGCGCGAGCATCATCGAGCGTCTGTACGCCGTGCGCTATCTCAAAAATGATCCCGTTGAGCCGAGCCAGCTAGGCATCGCCATCATCGACGCGCTGACGCAGTTTGCCCCGCGCATCACGAGCCCCGATATGACCAGCGAGCTCGATGGCGATATGACCCGTGTGGAGCGCGGCGAGGATACCGAAGAGCATGTCGTGACGCACTCGCGCGCGCTGCTGGCTGGCGTGCTCGACGAGCTGCTCAAGCACACACAGGAGCTGGGCGACGCCATCAGCGACGCCGTCACGGCCGATGCGCGCGTGGGCGCCTGCCCCAAGTGCGGCAAGGACCTGGTTATGAAGACGAGCGCCAAGACCCGCGGCAGCTTTATCGGCTGCATGGGCTGGCCCGACTGCGACGTGACCTATCCGGTGCCGAGCGGCGTCAAGGTCAGCCCGCTCGAGGGTGAGGCGGCCGTGTGCCCCGAGTGCGGCGCGCCGCGCATTAAGTGCCAGCCGTTCCGCCAGAAGGCCTTCGAGATTTGCGTGAACCCCACGTGCCCCACCAACTACGAGCCCGACCTTAAGGTGGGCGAGTGCAAGGTGTGCGCCGAGGCGGGACGCCATGGCGACCTAATCGCGCACAAGAGCGAAAAGAGCGGCAAGCGCTTTATCCGCTGCACCAACTACGACGACTGCGGCGTGAGCTATCCACTGCCGGCGCGCGGTAAGCTCGAGGCGACGGGCGAGACCTGCCCCGAGTGCGGCGCCCCCATCGTGGTGGTCAACACGGCGCGCGGCCCGTGGCGCATCTGCGTCAACATGGACTGCCCGACCAAGGAGAAGAGGCCCGCCCGCGGCCGTAAGACTGCGACCAAGGCGAGCACGGCGAAGAAGACGACGGCGGGAAAGAAGACGACGGTGGCAAAGAAGGCCACGGCGGCCAAGAAGACGGCCGCCAAAAAGACGACGGCCAAGAAGTCGACTACCAAAAAGACTGCTGCCGACAAGTAACCGAGCACATATAGACACGGCGGGGCCGGGCGCGCAAATGCAAATGCGCGCCCGGCCCCACTTCTAAGTTGCGGTGAAATAGGGACTGTTTTTGCTGGCAAAAGGCCTAATCAATCCCTATTTCACCGCAAGTTTTGATCAGTTGTTGGGATTATTTCACCTCGACGGGTGCGGCGCCGGGGTAGCGGTCCTCAAAGTCCAGACGGTATTTGTTGTCGTTGGTGCCCGCTACGTTGTCGCGCGCCAGCGGCGCCACGATCTCGTCCTTGTGGTTGGCGGGGCTGGAGTATTCAAGGCTGATCTCCCAGGCATCGCAAATGACGTCAATGCGATTCTCCAAGTCGTCGTAGAGCGTGATGATATCTTTCCACGAGCTGTAGTTCTGCGAGTCGATGGGAACATCCAGGTCCTCGACCTCGTCCTTGAGGTCGCCGATCTGATCCTCGAGCGCCTCGGCGGCATCGCTGGCCGACTGACGCGAGCTTCGGTCATCCTTGAGATAGTACGTGTTAAACGTGGTGGCGCAGTCGCGAACCTGCTGATCAAGATCGGAGAGCCTGCTGTAGTAGGAGCTCAGCTGGTCGTAGACGTTCTGCTCGCTGATGGTGGCGGCATCGTGGACGTCATCGTCATCATCATTGTCAAGCTTGTTGGGGTCGCCCTTGACGGACGCATCGTCATTATCGTGGTCGATCTTGACCTTCTCGATCGTCGTGCCCTCGGTATCATCGGCGCCCTTGTCGAAAGGCTTGATCATAAAGAACACGACGAGCGCGATAATCACGACGATTAGCGCGGCGATGATGCCGATGAGCAGGGCGTTGTTGTTTTTGGGCGCGGCGGGAGCACCGGCCTGCGGAGCGGCGGTCGGTATGGGCTGCTGCGGCGCGGAGCCGGCTGGTGTCGCCCATTGCTGCGTCGCGCCAACTTCCGGCTGGGGAGCGGGCGCTGGCTGATGAGCGGACTGCACGGTCATGTCCGCCTGCTGGGGCTGAGTCGCCGTGGGCTGCTGCGCAGGCTGAACCGTGGTCGCGGCGGTGTCGAAGGCGGCATCGGACGCAGCGGCATGTTCGGCTGCCTGCGCATCCTCTTGCGACTGAGAGGCCTGGCCATCATCGGTTGCCGGCGTTCCGCAGTTGGTGCAGAAGCGCTCGTCGTCTTTCAGAAGCTTGCCACAATGGGTGCAAAACCGGGGCATGATGGTTCCTTCCATTCGATGTGTTGGCTAGATTATAAGGTGGTTCAGGTGCGGTTGGGCCGCTCCGGCCCAACTGGTTATGCGAGGATGATCGTGCCGCGCAAGCCCTGTCGCATGCGTCACAATGAGTGCGGCGTGCTGGGTGTCCGGCGCGGCCGTTTATCGACGGCTCGGTAGAATGCGATGGTGGGGAGTGAGTCTGTGTACTGCGGCGAGCAAGGTCGGGGTGGCGGCGATAACGTGGAGGCGTTCCAGTTCCCGCCGGGGGATGCGCCCCTCGCTGCGCGCGATTGCTCGCGTCGGGTGTTTTGTGCCGGGATGTTGACCGGAGCGCTTGCCTCGGTGATGAGTCTCGGCGGTTGTGCCGCGCGCCGCAACGAGGCTGAGGGCTCCGCTGTCCCTGTCAAACAAAAAGCGAATCATGCGTCCGCTCAAAAGACGGAAGCTGTCGCCTGGGCTTCTTGGATTGCCGGCCTTCAGCAAGATGTCGAAGCCCTTGTCGAGCCGTATGGTGGGTCTGCCTCGGTCTATGCTGTGGCGCTTGATTCTCAAACGTTCGCGTCGCTCGATGGTGAAGTCGCTGTGGCGCCGGACGCGCGACGTGCGGCGGCAAGCATCATCAAGCTTCCCATTCTCGCTTGTGCGCTCGAGGCCGTGACGGCGGGCGAGCTGTCCCTCGACGAGCAGATAACGGTAACGCAACAGGATATCGTGGGTGGCAGCGGTAACATTCAGTCGCGCGGCGCGGGTGTGTCGTACAGTATTGACGAGCTGCTGTGCGCCATGATCGCCCAGAGCGATAACGTGGCAGCGAACCTTGTTATCGGCAGGCTTGGCATGGATACGGTCAACGAAACGTGTGCCGCATTGGGGCTGACCCAGACCGTGCTCGCTCGTTTGATGATGGACGCCGAGGCCCAGGCACAAGGTCGCGAGAACTATACGAGCGCCCGTGATGCTGCGGCCGTGTTGCAGCGGCTGGCGGCGGGGACAATCGCGACGCCCGGGCTGTGCGATCGAGCGCGCGGATATCTGCTGGCGCAGGAGGACACGCGCGGTATTGTCGAGGGCGTTCCCGGCGGCGTTTTGGTCGCGCACAAAACGGGCAGCCTGACGAATGCTCAGCACGATGTCGCAATCGTCTACGCCGAGCGCCCTTACGTGCTGGCAATCCTCACCCAAGACCTCGAACGCGAACAGGCCCTAGCCCTCGAGCGCGACATTTCCTTCGCCATCTACGCTCGCGCCCACTCCTAACTTGCGGTGAAATAGGGATTGTATTTGCTGCTAGAAGGCGTATTTAGTCCCTATTTCACCGCAACTTAGAGGGTTGACAGTTAGGGACGTTCCTTTTCGGCCGGCACTTTAGGAACGTCCCTAACTGTCGCCTAGTCATTTAAGAACGTCCCCAATGACTAGGTGGGATTTGGGGTGCGCCGGACGCTGGGGTATCATGGCTTGGTTGCTATAACTTGCACTTTCGCGCCTTGTGGGAAGGGGATGCGCCCATGGCTTTTGAGCCCGCTCAACATAGCTTTATCACGCTCGAGGGCGTCGACGGCGCCGGCAAGTCCACGCAGGCGCGCCTGCTTGTCCGTGCGCTCGAGCTCGCTGGCTACCAGGTTGTGAGCCTGCGCGAGCCGGGCGGCACCGCCATCAGCGAAAAGATCCGCGCCCTGCTGCTCGACCCCGCCAATACGGCGATGGGCGACACCTGCGAGTTGCTGCTCTACGAGGCCGCGCGTGCCCAGCTGGTGCACGAAGTCATCGCGCCTGCCCTCGCTGCCGGCAAGGTAGTCCTGTGCGACCGTTTCTACGATTCCACGACCTGCTATCAGGCGTTTGCCGATGGCCTCGACCGTCAGATGGTGCGCGATGCCAACAACCTGGCTGTCGCCGGTACGCATCCGGCGCTCACGCTCGTCTATCACATCACGCCCGAGCAGGCGGCGCTGCGCATGGCCGCCCGTGGTGCGGCAGACCGCATGGAGGCCAAGGGCATGGCCTTCCAGGAGCGTGTCTACCAGGGATTTTGCGCAATTGCTGCCGAGGAGCCAGACCGCGTAAAGCTCATCGACGCCACTGCGTCGATCGCAGACGTCTTCACGCAAACGGTCGAGCTGGTTCGCGCGTACGGTCTCGACATTCCCCAAGATGCCGTCGCCGCCGCGCTTGCCCAGGAGGCTGAGTAACATGGCCCCCGCGCAGACAAGCCTGCTGGCCAAGCTCGACACCCAACAGCGCGTGCGCGACTTTTTGACCAACGCCATCGCAAGCGGCCGCGCATCGCACGCCTACCTGTTCTTGGGCGCGCCCGGCGCCGGTAAGCTTGACGCCGCATGGGCGCTTGCCCAGGCATTCCTGTGCGAGCGGGACGGCTGTGGCTCGTGCGACAGCTGCGTGCGCGTCGCCCGCCATACGCATCCCGACGTGCACTATTACACGCCCGAAAGTGCTACGGGCTACCTCATCGCGCAGACCCGCGAGCTGCTCGACGACGTGCCCCTGGCGCCCATCCGCGCCAAGGCAAAGGTCTACATCATCGACCGTGCCGAGCAGCTGCGCGCCAACACCGCCAACGCGCTGCTCAAAACGCTCGAGGAGCCGCCCGAGGGCGTCATGTTCATCCTGTTGGGTACCTCGGCCGACGTGATGCTGCCCACCATTGTGAGCCGCTGCCAGTGCGTGCCGTTTCGGCTGGTGTTGCCCACTGTGGCCGCGCAGGCCGTGAGCCGCGCGACGGGCCAGGATATCGCGCGTTGTCGCATGGCCGTCGCCGTGGCGGGAAGCCCTACGCGTGGTATCGAGTTCCTCAAGAGCGCCGAGCGCCAGGACGCCCGTCGCCAGATGGTCCGTGCCATCGACTCGCTCATCGCCGCCGACGAGGCCGATGTGCTCAGTCGCGCCAAGTCGCTCATCGTCGCCGTCAAGGCGCCGCTCGCCGAGGTCAAGTCCACGCAGGAAAAGGTGCTCGAGCAAAATGCCGACTACCTGTCGCGTGGAGCATTGAAGCAGCTTGAGGACCGCAACAAGCGCGAACTCAACGCGCGCGAGCGTTCGGGTATCATGGAAGCGCTGGCGAGCGCGCGGACGCTCATGCGCGACGTGCTGCTGACGCTTCAGGATGAGGCGGCAGACGTTGTGAACGAGGACGTGCGCGACACGATCGGGCGGCTTGCCGCGGCGACGAATGTTGCGGGTGCCACCCAGGCGCTCGAGGCGGTTGCCACCGCTGAGCGCAACATCGCCAGAAACGTTACTCCCCAGCTGGCCATCGAGGTCATGCTGTTCGATATCAGGAAGGCACTGAAATGCCGTTAGTCGTACCCGTTAAGTTTACCTACGCCTCGCGCGACCTGTGGTTCGACCCACAGGATCTGGATATCCTCGAGGCCGATTATGCCATCTGCTCCACCGAGCGCGGAACCGAGATCGGCCTGGTCACGGCCGACCCCTTCGAGGTGCCGCTCGACGAAATCGGTCAGCCGCTCAAGCCCGTGTTGCGCGTGGCGAGCGACATCGACCTGCAGCTTGCCGACGACCTGGCCATCCAGGGCGATGAGGCCATGGTCGACTTCCGCCGCCTGGTCAAGGAGCTCGACCTCGAGATGAAGCCGGTGGGCGTCGAGTACCTGTTCGGCGGCGAGAAGGCTGTGTTCTACTTTGCCGCCGAGGAGCGCGTCGATTTCCGTCAGCTCGTCAAGGACCTGTCCTCGACGCTGCACATTCGCGTCGACATGCGCCAGATCGGCGTGCGTGACGAGACCCGCCTGGTGGGTGGCTATGCCCAGTGCGGTCAGGAGCTCTGCTGCACGCGCTTTGGCGGACAGTTTGAGCCGGTTTCGATCCGCATGGCAAAAGAGCAGGACCTGCCGCTCAATTCGTCCAAAATTAGCGGCGTCTGCGGCCGCCTGATGTGCTGCCTGCGCTACGAGTTTGAGGCGTACAAGGACTTTAAGAGCCGCGCGCCCAAAAAGAAGACGCTTATCGACACGCCGCTTGGCAAGGCGCGCATCCAGGAATATGACACGCCGCGTGAGCAGCTGGTGTTGCGCCTGGAGAACGGCAAAGTCTTTAAGGTCAACCTGGCCGACATGACCTGCTCTGAGGGCTGCAAAAAGAAGGCCGCCGAGCAGGGCTGCAACTGCCGTCCCGACTGTGTGACGCGCGATGTGCTCGAGCGTATCGAGTCGCCCGAGATGCGCTTGGCGCTTATGGAGCTCGACCGCGAGAACGGCGTCGACGTGGGCGATGGCCTGTCGAGCGCCGACCGTCTGGCGGGGACGACGATGCCCAAGCGCCGTCGCCGCGATGCGGACGCCGATACCCGTGCCGGTCAGAGCCAAGGCGAGGGTCGCGGCCGCGGTAAGGGTCGCGGCAAGGCCGAGGCACCCGAGGCCGAGGAGGCTGCCGGTGGACGTCGCCGCCGCAAGCGCTCGGGTTCGGGCGATGCCGGCGAGGCCGCTCCTGCAGGCAAGAACTCCCCCCGCGAGCGCGAGGCCCAGCAGCCTCAGCAGCAAAATCGCGGCGGTGGCATGAATCCCACGCGCCGTCGCCGTCGCCATTTGTCGAGCGAGGAGCGCGAGGACGCCTTCCGCGCCGCAGCCGCTCGCGAAGCCGGTGCCGCCCCCAAGGGTGGTTCGGGTTCCGATGCGCCTGCCGACAAGGGTGGCAAGCAGCGCAACGATGACGAGCGCACCCCGCGTCCGCGTCGTCGCCATTCCTCGGGCACGCAGCAAAAGCCCTCGGTGCCCTCCGTGGCCGATCAGGTCTCGGATGGCGAGGTCAAGGTCACACGTCGTCGCCCCGGAGATGGCGGAGGGGCGGCCGCCAAGGCCGCGCGCGGCGCTGCTCGCGACGAACGCGATTCGCGCGAAGATCGTGGTGGCGAGGGTTCGGCCGACCAGGGCCAGAAGCGCCGTCGCCGTCGCCGTTCCCGCAAGCCGCGTCAAGATGGTGGCGAGGGCTCGCCCCAAAACTCGTCCGCACCGCAACCGCCCACCGGCGAATAGCGCCCGCAAACGGATTTAACCTGCCTGACCCCAAACGCGTCGGGGTACCATAGCGCTGAATCAACAACCCTCCCTGCGATCGAGCGTAGGGAGGGTTGTGTCGTGAAGAGACATTTGAATGCGTTGGGATGCCTGCAAGGTGCCGGCATCCTACCGTTTGCGGACGAATTGCTACCGTTTGCCGAGCGGGTGGCGCACGAGGGGCTTGAGGCGTTGTCGCCCACGCGATGCGCCGGCTGCGAGCGCTCCGGCGCGCTTATTTGCCAAGACTGCTTGGCGGCGCTTGCACTCATCGACCCGCGGCATAGCTGCACTCGATGCGGCGCCCCGTTTGGAGACTTGCTGTGCACCGAGTGCTCGGTCGAGGGTACGTCCTCGGCGATGGCCGAAGCTCTCGACCGGTGCCTGGCATGTGCCGTTTACACGCATCCGCTGCCGCGGATCATTAAAGCGTACAAAGACGCAGGCGAGCGACGCCTGGCGCCGTATCTGGCAGAGCTGCTATACGACACCGCCTTGCATGCCCAGGTCGCGGCGCCCGAACGCTTAGGCGGTGTGTTGTCCGGCGCCGATGCAGTGGTGTTTGTGCCCGCGACGGCGGCGGCGTTTCGGCGGCGCGGCTTCGATCATATGGAAGCCATCGCGCGCCCATTTTGCGAGCTGTCGGGTGTTCCTCTGCTCGACGCCCTCGTTAAGTACGGCCATGGCGACCAGCGTGAACTCGGTCGTGAAGAACGCCGTGAACGTGCCCGAGGCATGTACGAGACCGTTGAGGATGTGCGGGGCAAGCACCTGCTGCTTATCGACGACGTTATCACCACGGGTGCGACGATGGCAGCGGCTTCGGCGGAACTCAAACGCGCCGGTGCCGCGGCCGTTGATGGCCTCGCTATCGCACGCGTTTGGTAGGGGTGATTCGTGTGGCGGTAACAATCAGGCAGTGCAACAAACCGACAAAAGAGCAGCTAGCGGCTTCTGTAATCCTGGCGGGCGCCTCGGCGCTACGCATGATGCGCGCCGAGCGCCGGCAGATGGGCTACATCGGCTGGAAGGACCTTGAGCCCGAGGAGGAGCGCCGCGTGCTGTGTGCGTCATCGCCTTCGACCGAGGATATCTATCTTTCCGACCTGGTGCGAAT
The DNA here is from genome assembly GCF_040092475.1 of Collinsella sp. CLA-ER-H10. Lineage (NCBI taxonomy): Bacteria > Bacillati > Actinomycetota > Coriobacteriia > Coriobacteriales > Coriobacteriaceae > Collinsella > Collinsella sp. CLA-ER-H10. The sequence continues at coordinate 34,465 of NZ_JBBNLM010000007.1, read as the reverse complement.
TGGAGCCAAAAGCGGCGAGGTGCAAGAAGATCTGTGCTTGCTGGTGGGATCTGCGGCGCAGCGCCGCCGCATGCCTGGCGTGGGCTGGTCCGTGTGTTCCGGGTTGCCTGCCGGCTCGATTCTAGAGGTGGAACCGGGGGTGTACAGCCTATCTCCCGAGGCCCTTTGTGTTGCCGTCGCCCGCGAGGTCGGCTGTATCCAGGCGTTTGCCCTGGCCCAGGAACTGTGTTCCAAGATTTCGCTGAGCGATCGCGGACGGTATCTGCCTCCCTACAGCTCACCTGTTGCGAATAGACTTGCAAAGGACAAGGACCAACCGGCAGACGTGGGCTACTTTGAAGTCGAGCCGGTGCTGACGCCCGATCGCCTGGCAGATTACCTCGCGGCATGCAAGGGGAATGTGGCCAAACAGCTGCTGCGCCTGTGTCCCTATCTGTCGGAAAACCTGCGCTCACCCATGGAGTGCATCATGCTTGCCATGTTTTCGCTTCCGTTTTCCTATGGCGGATTTGCCTGCGGTCCCTTTAAGACCGACTACAAGATCGAGTTCGATGACCGCGCGCAGGCAATCTCGGGGATGCCGCATGCAGTTTGCGATGCGTATCAGGAAGCAGCCCGGTTTGACCTGGAATACAACGGTGAGCTGGGCCATTCCTCCCGGAGGGGACGTATCCATGATGAAAAGCGCAACACGGGCTTGATTACTATGGGAATCGAGGTCGCGACGGTCAACAACGAAATGCTCTGTGACATGGAAGCGATGGAAGCGCTCGCATGGCGCATCTACCAACGCATGGGCAAGCGCTATCAGAATCGCGTAGAGGCTCGTCGAAAGAAGCAGGATGCGCTGCTGAACACGCTTCGAGCGTGTTTTGGGCTTAAGCCAGCATAAATCTATGGCTTTATAGGGGGCTTGTTATAGGCTCCGTGCAAAAAATGGCAAATATGAGTACTGTTACTAGATTAGTGACAGCGAAAACGAAGAAATCCGATCCTGAAATTGGTATTCATTGAAAAGATAATAAACAAATGTGGAGTATCTTGGCATCAAGCGGGCTATAAAGAGCTCGAAACCGGCGCGTGCGGAGGGAAAACGCTGCTACTAAATTGGTAACAGTACTCATATTTGCCGTTTTTTGCACACGCCACCCTAAGACGGGTGCCCCGGAGCTCCCCGTAGGGGAGCGACGGGGTCGATCAAAGCGCGTGCGGCCCGTCCCGACCTGCGAAATCTGTACTCGCGATGCGAATGACGCCCCTAACCTTAAACTTTAGCTTGAACTTAGCTATAATGCGCTTCGTTCCTACCAGGCTGTGGTTGCGGACGGACGAAATGCCCGTCCTAGTCCAAGACAGACGCGGTCAAAGGGATCCACGTAAGCGACCGCGTGCGCGCGGCGCGATCATGGCGCGTCCTAGATGTAAGCCGCACCGTCCGTTCTACTTTCTTTGGGGCAATACCGCCTCGCGGGCGAGCGGGTCAGTCGTGAAGGTGGCTGCGGCCTCCCGAGCAAACACCCCGGTGCGCAAGTGTGGGGTCAAATACCAGGTCAGCTGGTGGGAACAACCTGATATTCCGCGCAACGCACGGATTGTATACGACACAGAAGGCAGGGTAGTGGACATGGTGAGGGGCAGCTTGATGCACGCGGCTCGGTTAGGTGCTGGGACCGCAGCGGTCATTGCCGTTTTGGGCCTGAGCGGATGCGCGTTCAACCCGCTGTCTACGTTCACGACTCCCACGATCGACCAGATCGAGTACGAGACCGTCACGCCGGCGGTGTCGGACGATGCCCTGGTCACTCCCGGAACCCTGACGGTCGCCCTCGATACTTCCGATGCGCCGCAGGCCATGCAAGGCGCCGACGGCGAGCTCACGGGATATGCGGTTGACGCCGCCCGCGCCCTCGCAAGCCGCATGGGCCTTAAGGTCGCCTTTGTCGATGCGTCCTCGGCAGGTTCCGCGCTCGGCGACAAAAAGGCCGATATCTTTATCGGCAAGATCAACTCCACGGACGGGGACGTTAGCTCGCTCGGCACCTGCCTGTACGATGCCGCTTCTGTGTTCGGTAAAACCAGCGATGGTGGGTCGTTAAGCGTTTCCACCGATACCCTTAACACGTCTACTCTGGGTGTCCAGATGTCCTCGGCCTCGCAGGAGGCGCTTGCTAAGCAGAGCATCACCGCCAACCAAAAGACCTACTCCAACATCAACGAGTGCTTTGAGGCGCTCGAGTCCGGCGAGGTCGACTATGTGATCTGCGACTCCACAGCCGGCGGCTATCTTGCACGCCTGATGAGCGAGGTCTCCTATGTCGGTGCGCTCGAGGCGCCCTCGACGCTTGGTGTTGCGGGCCTCTCGTCCAATGACAAACTGTGCCGCGCCGTGAGCGATGCCCTCGACGGTATTACGGCCGACGGTACGCTCGAAGCAGTCCACTGCGTCTGGTATGGAAGGATGCCCTACGACCTCACCACTAAGACGGTTTCGGGCGCTAACGTGCAGCCGGGCGACTCTGAGTCCAGTGAGACCACGTCCTCCAGCGAGTCCTCCGATTCCAACAATGAGACCACATCCTCCGAGGACAAATCGTCCAGCCAGGAAGGCACCATCACCGACGACGACATTAACAAACTCAATAGCTAGTTATTGCTAGGGGTGGTGTCTCCTATACGTTGGAAAGGACACCTCTTCACGGTTTCAACACGCACTGCCGGGCTTCCCCAATAGGGGAGCCCGGCTTTTTCATCCCAATAAAATCAGCAGGTCAAAGCCAATTTTCGGGACCAAATACAAAGCCGCCGGCCCCCTCCTATAGCGCACTTTGCCACAGAAAAGTGCGAGACTTCGGTATGCGGTATCAAGCAATCGTTATTCGGGTCTTTGGGAATCCGCGTGATTAAATGCACGGCAATGGGTACATAGCCAGTACAGTAAGTCCCCGAGGCAGATTGGAGCCACGTATGGATATCAAGGTTTCTGGACGCAAGACGACGGTAACCGATGCTCTGCGTGCGCATGTGGATGAGAAGATCGGCGAGGCGCTCAAGGTTTTCGATATCGAGCCCATGACGGTCGACGTTGTACTTCGCTATGAGAAGAACCCCTCGAACCCCAACCCGGCAATCGTCGAGGTTACGGTTCGTGTCCGCGGTTCGGTGATTCGCGTTGCCGAGCACGGTGCAGATATGTACGCCGCCATCGACCTCTCCGCCGATAAGGTCACTCGCCAGCTGCGCAAGTTCAAGACCAAGGTCGTGGACAACCGCCAGGGCGGTGCCAGCGCAGCGGATGTCGCACCGGTCGAGCGCGTCGAGGATCTGGCCGACCTGCTGCTGCCCGAGGAGGAGGACGACCTGCTCGTCCGCGAGAAGGTCATCGATGTCACCCCGATGACTGAGGAGCAGGCGCTGGTGCAGACCGATCTGCTCGGCCACGACTTCTACGTGTTCGAGAACGCGACGACTGGCCTCATCAATGTGGTGTATCACCGTAAGAATGGTGGATATGGCATCATCAAGCCCCGCATCGAAACACTTGACGAGTAAAATACGTTAACTTGCATGAGTTAACGGCTGGCGGCCATCCCATGCGGGTGGCCGCCTTTTTACGTAAGGAGTCGCTTTGATGGACAAGGCTGCATCTACCGGCCATTCTGACCGCTGCCGCATCGTCGTCGATACCTGCTGCGACTTTAGCCCCGAGGTCGCCGCGAACCTCGATGTCGATATCTTGGGCTTCCCCTTTATCATCGATGGCGAGGAGCGCACGGACGATATCTGGTCGAGCATGAGCCCTAAGGAGTTCTACGACCGCATGCGCGCCGGTGCCCGCGTGTCTACCTCCGCCGTGTCGCTCGGTCGCTATATCGAGTTCTTTACCGAGTGCGCCAAAGAGGGCACACCCACGGTCTACCTGTGCTTTACCTCGGCGCTGTCGTCGAGCTACAACTCCGCGTGCCAGGCGGCAGATGCCGTGCGCGCCGAGTATCCCAACTTCGAGCTCTACGTGGTCGACAACGCTCTGCCCTGCGCGACCGGCGCGCTCTTGGCGCTCGAGGCCGTGCGCCAGCGTTCGGCGGGACTGACCGCCAAGCAGCTGGTCGATTGGGCAAACGAGGCAAAGACCTACGTCCACGGCTACTTTACGCTCGAGAGCTTCGACGCGCTGGCTGCCGGCGGCCGCATTCCGCCCGCGGCGGCGCAGCTCACGGCAAAGCTCGATGTCAAGCCCGAGCTCTCCTACGACCTGGCCGGCTCGCTGTCGCTGATCGGCGTCAACCGCGGCCGCAAGAAGGCGCTCAAGTCCATCCTCAAGTCGTTCCGTGAGAACTACGTGCCCGATCGCACCATGCCCATCGCCATTATGACTGCCGATGCCGAAAAGGATGGTGACTGGCTCGAAGCCGCCATCCGCAAGGAGGAGGGTTGCGCCGACGTCACGATCATTCGCGGCTCCGTGGGTCCCACCATCGGCTCGCACGTGGGCCCCGGCATGGTGGGCTGCGCGTTTTGGGGTAAGAACCGCGCCGACAAGGCGTCGCTTTCCGACCGTATCGCCCGCCGCGTGCGCAGTCAGTAGGCAAGTAACGCGGCCGTAATCGATCCCAGCTCACTGCCCAAACGCTGGCATCGAGTATTCAACCTGGTAACAACACCCAACCCAAAAGGAAAGGTTTCATGGCAAACAAGCTCTCCGTCGCATTTATCGGCACCGGAATCATGGGTGCCCCCATCGCCGGTCACATCCTGGATGCCGGCTATCCCGTCACGGTCAACAACCGCACCAAGTCCAAGGCTGCCGCGCTTATCGAGCGCGGTGCCGCTTGGGCCGATACGCCGGCAGATGCCGCGGCGAACGCCGACGTCGTCTTTACCATGGTGGGTTATCCCTCCGAGGTCGAGGAGCTCTACCTGGCGGGTGACGGTCTGCTCGCGTGCACTAAGCCCGGTGCGGTCCTGATCGACCTTACCACGAGCTCGCCCGAGCTGGCGCGCGATATTGCCGAGGCCGCCCAGGTCTCCGGTCGCATGGCGTTTGACTGCCCCGTCACCGGCGGCGAGTCGGGTGCCATCGCCGGCACGCTCACGGCTATCGTGGGCGCCACCGAGAACGACATCGCGCCGGTCCGCGACATCCTTTCCACCTTTGCGGCAACCATCTGCTGCTTCGATGGCGCCGGCAAGGGCCAGGCTGCCAAGCTCGCCAACCAGGTGTCGCTGGGCGCCTGCATGGTCGGCATGGCAGACGCGCTGGCGTTTGCCGAGCTGAGCGGCCTTGATCTTGAGAAGACCCGTCAGATGATCCTGGGCGGCACCGGTAAGTCCGGTGCTATGGAGAGCCTGGCCCCCAAGGCGCTCGACGGCGACTACAAGCCCGGCTTTATGGTCGAGCACTTCATTAAGGACCTGCGCTTGGCGCTCGCCTATGCCGACGACCGCGAGCTTGCGCTGCCCGGCGCCGACGTGGCCTTTACGCTCTACGACATGCTCGACGCCATCGGTGGCGCCAAGCTGGGCACCCAGGCCATCACGGTCCTCTACAAGGAGGAGGCCGACGCCATCGCCGCCGGTCTGGACTGGTCGCAGTATCGTCCCGAGGAGCATGGCGCTCACGAGGACGGCTGCGGTTGCGGCGAGCACGGCGGCGACCATGAGTGCGGTTGCGGCCACCATCACGGCGAGGACCACGAGTGCTGCGGCGGCCACGGCCATGATGACGGCCACGAGTGCTGCTGCGGCCACCATCACGAGGAGTAACGCCCATGAGCTGGACGTTCGTGGTGCTTGCGCTGGTGCTCTTTCTCTTTGCGATCTACATTGGCTTTTTGTGCGGCCAGTGGGCCTGCGAAAAGCGTGTCATCACCAAACGCGACTACTGGATTGCCAACTTTGCGGGAGCGGCGGCAGTCGTCCTGCTGACCTGGGTGTTCTCGCTGTTCCCGCTGGTGCAGTTTGCGCCGATTGGCTGGCTCGGCGGCTTTATCGCCGGCCTTAAGATGAGCTTTGGCGAGTCCGTCGGCCCGTGGCGCAAGCACGACGAGGTCTTTAACGTCAACAAGGCCCATCGCGCCGCCGCCGATGCGGGCGACGCCGAGGATCGCCGTCGCGCACGCCGCAATGGCGCTGCCGACCGACAGCTCATCTCGGTCACCGATGACAGCAAGGGTGCTGGCAAGCACGCTAAGAAATAGTAAGAAGAGGTAACTATGGCAGAAAACAAAGACGAACAGCTCACCGACGAGGAGCTGGCACAGCTTCAGCTGGCAGAGGAGAACGAGAACGCCGTCGACCGTCTGGTCAAGGAGCTCGGCTGCCCCACGCGCCGCATCCGCCAGTTTGCCGCCCGCGTGCTGCACCTGCTTGCCGAGCGCGATCCGCAGCGCGTCGTGCCCTGCGTGCCCGCGCTGATCGAGGCGCTCGACCGCCCCGAGGCTCAGACCCGCTGGGAGGCCCTCGATGCCCTGACGGCGCTCGCCGCCACCTGCCCCGAGCAGCTGGGCGATGCCTTTGAGGGCGCCGAGACCGCACTGTTCGACGAGATCTCCTCCACGCTGCGCTATGCCGCCTTCCGCCTGCTGTGCGTGTGGGGTGCCACGAGCGTCGAGCGTTCGCGCGAGGCTTGGCCCATCCTGGACGAGGCCATCCAGTGCTACCATGGCGACCTCGAGTATCGCGACATGCTCGGTTGCCTGTACGAGTTTTGCCAGGGCGAGATCGACGCCGAGGTTGCCGAGAAGCTTGCGCTGCGCCTTAAGTTCGATGCCGAGAACGGTAAGGGCAGCTATCTCAAGGCCCGTTCGAGCGAGATTTGCGAAATGCTTGTTAAACGTTTTGGCCTGGATCTCTCCAAAAAGAAGAAGCGTGCTAGCGTTAAAAAATCTGACGACGCCGAAGACGAGGAGTAACAGATTATGGCGCACGATGTAGTCCTGATTCCCGGTGACGGTATCGGTCCCGAGATTACGCAGGCCATGCGCCGCGTGGTCGAGGCCACCGGTGTCCAGATCAACTGGAACGTCCAGGAGGCCGGTGCCGGCGTCATGGACGAGTTTGGCACGCCGCTGCCCCAGCACGTGCTCGATGCGGTCGCCGAGACCAAGGTCGCCATCAAGGGTCCCATCACCACGCCGGTCGGCACGGGTTTCCGCAGCGTCAACGTGGCCCTGCGCAAGCACTTCGACCTGTACGCCTGCGTGCGCCCCTGCCTGTCGCAGCCGGGCGACGGCTCGCGCTTCCGCGACGTCGACCTGGTCATCGTGCGCGAGAACACTGAAGACCTCTACGCCGGCATCGAGTTCGATGAGGGCGCTGCCGAGGTCGAGGAACTCTCGCAGCTCGTCGAGCGTTCGGGCCAAAAGACCTTCGCCGCCGATTCCGCGATCTCGATTAAGCCCATCTCCATTGCCAAGAGCCGCCGCATTGTGGAGTATGCCTTTGAGTATGCCCGTCGCTGCGGCCGCAAAAAGGTGACGGCCGTGCACAAGGCCAACATCATGAAGGCGACTGACGGCCTGTTCCTGCGCGTGGCGCGCGAGGTGGCCGCCAACTATCCCGATATCGAGTTCAACGACAAGATCGTCGACGCCACCTGCATGGGCCTGGTCCAGAACCCCAACGACTTCGATGTCCTGGTGCTGCCCAACCTGTACGGCGACATCGTGAGTGACCTGTGCGCCGGCCTGGTGGGCGGTCTGGGTATGGCCCCTGGCTCCAACATCGGTGCCGACTGCGCAATCTTTGAGGCGACGCACGGCTCCGCGCCCGATATCGCTGGCCAGGATATCGCCAACCCCACAGCCGAGATCCTCTCTGCTGCGATGATGCTCGATCACCTGGGCGAGAACGACGCGGCCAATCGCATTCGCGCCGCCGTTTCTGCCACGCTCGACGAGGGCGAGCAGGTTACCGGTGACGTGCGTCGTGCCCAGACCGGCTCCGTCGAGGGCGCGGTGGGCACGCAGACCTTTGCCGATGCCGTTATTGCGCACCTGGCCTAAGGTATGCACACTGCAAACGCCTAAATAGTACTTAAGTGTTTGCGTATAACCTAAGAATCAATACGCCCGGCGCTCTGTCGGGCGTATTCTATTGAGGACTATGTTTCCTAACAAGGAGTAACTGATATGGGTCTGATTCAAAAGAAGGACGAGAAGGACGAGAAGGACGAGATCGACGGCATCCAGATCATCGAGCGCGGCGAAGGCCCCGACGGTGACGAGAACGAGAAGATCGATCTAGTCGCCGGTACGTCTGCCGAGCACATTGCCGCCGGTACGACGGCCAAGGAGGAGGACGCCCGACTGGAGGCTCAGATTGCCGCGGATGCCGCTGACGAGAATCTGATGCCCGAGGAGCGGGGCGAGGACGACTCCGATGAAGACGACCATGCATCCAAGCACAAGAAGACGATGATTGCCGCCTTCGTGGTTGCAGTCGTGATCGCTGCTGTGGTCGGCTTCTTTATCGGCAACGGTGGTTTTGGCGGCAAGGGCGTCGGCTCGGCGACCCTGTCCGAGGACCAGCTCGATTCGACCGTGGCGAGCTATAGCTACAACGGCAAGAAGAGCGACATCACCGCGCGCGAGGCCATCGAGAGCCAGTACAGCCTTGACACCGTCAAGGACGACGACGGCAACTACACCGCTCCGTCTGCCGACGTTATCCTGTCCTACGTGCGCAACCAGATTCTGCTGGACGCTGCCGAGGACGAGGGCATTACCGTCTCTTCCAAGGAAATGAAGCAGTATGCCGAGGATTCCATCGGCACCTCCGACTACAAGACCATGGCCACGCAGTACGGCGTGTCCAAGGACCAGGCCAAGCAGATCGTCCGCCAGTCCGCGACGCTGCAGAAGCTCTACAAGAAGAAGGTGGGCGATAGCTCCGCAAGCATGCCGACCGCCCCGACCGAGCCTGCTGACGGCAACGAGGAGACCGCGAGCAAGGACTACGCCGATTACATCATCAACCTTGCCGGTGACGAGTGGGATAGCGAGAAGGGCACCTGGAAGGATGCCGACAGCACCTATGCCAAGGCCTTCGCTGACGATGCCTTTACGGCCGATAGCGCTACCTATAAGCAAGCCATGACCGCCTATTACACCGCCTACCAGCAGTATTCCTCGCAGGCTTCGAGCGCCAGCTCCAAGTGGACCGAGTACGCCAACGGCCTCTACGCCAAGGCCAACATCAGCATCTACGGCCTGTTTGCGTAAAGAACGCCTGAGCCTTCGAGTACGAAGCCGAAATATCTGATGAAGCCCACTAGAACGGACATCGTTCTAGGGGGCTTTTTGCGTTGTAGGGAAGGGCGGGGAAGAGGATGGTAGGGGAGAGGTTATATACAAATTCTTGGAGACTTTATTCATGTAAAGTGAAAACGATTTCGGCCAAACTGGTAGTAACAATGTGGTACCACTGTTCATCTGGTAGTAACCACTTTTGAGATGAAATCGAATGGAAATTGCTAAGAATTAGTTTGGTAATGAAAGAAACGCAGCACATCTACCTGCGCAAATTACCGTTTACGGGCCAAAAATAACCGTTTGGCAACGATATAGTAATTTGAACGAAATGTGGTGGACGTTTGAATTGAGTGTGTGCTACCGTACATACCAGCAACCCGAGAAAAGGGACTGGGTTGTCTAAGTTTGCGCACCAATGCCGGCAAGCGGAGAAGCCGGTATGCACAAGGCGCGGACATGGAACTCGTTGGTGAACAACGAAAGAAAGGTTGGAGGAGATACCATATGATGAAGTACCTCCAGAAGCTCGGCAAAGCGCTGATGCTTCCCGTCGCGGCGCTTCCCGTCGCAGGTATTCTTATGGGTGTGGGCTACCTGCTCGCTCCCGCAGTCATGGGTGCTGCCGGTGACACTACCGGTTTTGCCTATACCGCCGGTTTCCTGCTCATCAAGGCAGGCGGCGCTCTTATCGATAACATGGCCTGGCTGTTCGCAGTCGGCGCCGCTGTCGGCCTTGCCGACGATCACGATGGCACCGCTGGCCTCGCTGGCCTCGTCGCCTTCCTGATGATCCAGCAGCTCCTGAGCCCCGCTGTTGTTGGTACCATTCGTGGTATGGACGCCGATGCTCAGACCGCTTGGCTTGCCACGACCGAGGGCATCGCGTTCTCCAAGATCGCTGGTAACTCCTTCATCGGCATCCTGTCCGCCGTCATCGGTGGCACTTGCTACAACAAGTTCAAGGACACCCGTCTTCCCGACTGGCTGGCCTTCTTCTCCGGCAAGCGTTGCGTCGCCATCATGACCGCCGTCATCTGCATCGTCGTCTCCGTCGTCCTGCTCTTTGCTTGGCCCCTCATCTTCGGTGCGCTCGTCGCTCTGGGCGAGGGTATCGCTGCTATGGGTGGCATCGGCGCTGGCATCTACGCCTTCCTCAACCGCCTGCTCATCCCGACCGGTCTGCACCACGCACTCAACAACGTGTTCTGGTTCGACACCATCGGCCTTGGCGACCTGACCCACTTCTGGGCTGGCGAGACCTCCGCTGACGTCAAGTGGAGCCTCGGTATGTACATGTCCGGCTTCTTCCCCTGCATGATGTTCGGTATCCCGGGCGCTGCCCTGGCTATGGTTCAGACCGCTAAGAACAAGAAGGCTGCTATCGGCCTGGTTGTCTCCGCTGCCATCTGCGCCTTCGTCTGCGGCGTCACCGAGCCCTTCGAGTTCGGCTTCATGTTCCTGTGCTTCCCGCTCTACGTCGTGTACGCTGCCCTGTACGGCGTCTTCACCGTCATCACCTACTTTGTTGGTTTCCGTGCCGGCTTCTGCTTCTCCGCTGGTGCTACCGACCTCCTGTTCTCCGCTAGCCTCCCGGCTGCTGCCAACACCTGGATGATCATCCCGCTGGGCATCGCTGCCTTCCTGGTCTTCTACCTCGTGTTCCGCTTCGCCATCACCAAGTTCAACCTCATGACCCCTGGTCGCGAGGATGAGGATGTCGAGGAGACCTCCACTTCCGCCGCTGCTGGCGATGACAAGTTCGCCGCTCTGGCCGCCGCTGTTCTCGCTGCCGTCGGTGGCAAGGAGAACGTCAAGACCGTTGACTGCTGCGCTACTCGCCTGCGCTTCGAGCTCGGCGATTCCGATCTGGTCGACGAGGCTGCCTGCAAGAAGGCTGGCGCTCTGGGTGTCATGAAGATGGACAAGGGTGCTACCCAGGTCATCATCGGCACGCAGGTCCAGGCTGTTGCCGAGGAGCTCAAGAAGCTTCTCTAAGCCTTAAAGACGTATCTGTCTTGCAAAGGGTCGTCCCGCTCCGCGGGGGCGGCCCTTTTTGCTACCTCAATACTTGATGCAGCGATGTAATTGGTATTACAGTACACAGGCAATCAACTGGCAAACATTATTGAAATATGCTTGTTGACCTGCTGTTATTCCATTAAAACTGCTATAGTACGTGGTGTCTGGTTACAACCAATTTCGAGTCATTTATCCGGCAGGTATCATTATGGCAATGGGAGCGCGCAAACAACCTTTGTACGATCAGCTCGTCGATTTGCTGACCGATAAAATCGATCACGAGCTTCGACCCGGCGACTATTTGCCGTCCGAGCGTGACTTGTCGGAGCGCTACGGGCTCTCGCGTACGACGGTTCGCCTTGCCCTGCAGGAGCTTGAGCGCCTAGGCTTGGTGGTTCGTCAGCGCGGCCGTGGAACCATGGTGTGCGACCGCTCTCTGCAAACGGCAAACCTCTCGCAAATCTATAGCTTTACCGAGCAGATGAAGGCGATCGGCCGTGTGCCCAAGACGACGATTCTTGAGTTTACGGAGGTCGAGGCTGACAAGAATATTGCCATAGAGATGAACGCGCGTCTTGGCGAGCGTCTGTACAAGATCAAGCGCCTGCGTATGGCCGATGGCGTGCCGCTGATGATTGAGTGTACATATCTGCCGAGTCGCAAGTTCTTTGCGCTTAAACGCCCCATGATCGAGAACAAATCGCTGTACGACATGATCGAGCAGGACTTTCACGAGAAAGTTCGCGTGGCAGAGGAGGAATTCTACGCGAGTATTGCCCGCCATTCCGACGCCCGTCTGCTCGAGATTGCCGAAGGCGCACCGGTCCTGGATTTGATTCGTACCACATATGACATGAACAACGAGGTTATCGAGTATACGCGTTCGGTTGCGCGCGCCGACCAGTTTAAATACAAGGTCTACCACAACCGCGCAGTCTAGAGTTATTGGGTATAAACGGCTTGGCATGTTTTGCGGCGGGTGCAAAATGTGCCAAGCGGTAGAAGGCAACGAACAATCGCTCGAATTAACAATGCAGTGGTTTTTGATCCGCCCTAAAACACACTGCGGGTACGGGAGCATAGATGAGCACGTATGCTATCAAGGCCGACAAGTTCTTTTTGCCGGCGGGGCCGCAGCTGGGCGGCTACCTCATGGTCGAAGACGGCGTCTTTGGCGCTTGGCAGGCCGATGAGCCCGCTTGTGAGATCAAAGATTATTCGGGTACATGGATTGCACCGGGTATGGTGGACACCCATATCCATGGTTTCTATAACCATGCCACGACCGATAACGATGCTGAGGGTATCAACATCAGCTCGACCGAGCTTGCTCGTCGTGGTACCACCAGCTGGCTTCCTACGACCTTTACCGACGGCGTGGAGCAGATTAAGGACGCCTGCGCTGCCATTGCGCAGGCGGACGAAGAGCGTGGACCTGAGTTCTGCGGTGCTCGTATTCAGGGCATCTACCTGGAGGGTCCGTTCTTTACCATGAAGCACGTGGGTGCCCAGAACCCCGCCTTTTTGATTGACCCGTCCGAGGAAATTTTTGACGAGTGGCAGGGGGCTGCCGGTGGTCGTATCGTCAAGAGCGCCATGGCGGCCGAGCGTGACGGAGCCGCTGCTTACGCCGCGGCTCTGAGCGCAAAGGGCGTCGTAACCTGTATTGGCCACTCCGATGCCACCTATGATGAGTGCGCCGCCGCCATTAATGCTGGCGCCAGCTGCTTTACGCATACCTATAACGGCCAGCGTGGCCTCCATCACCGTGAGCCCGGTGTTGTTGGCGCCGCTATGACCACGCCCAACACCTATGCCGAGATCATCTGCGATGGCAAACATGTGAACCCTGCTGCTATCAAGGCCCTGCTGCAGGCCAAGGGCTGGCAGCACACGGTGCTGATCACCGACTGCCTGGGTTGCGGCGGCATGCCCGAGGGCAAGTACACCAGTGGTGGCATGGATGTCATTATGAAGGACAACCTTTGCTGGCTCGCCGATGGCTCTGCTATCGCCGGCTCGGTGCTCACGCTCGCACAGGGCGTCAAGAACATCGTCGACTGGGGTCTTGCGAGCGCCGATATCGCAATTCACATGGCGACCGAGGTGCCCGCGCGTTCTGCTCACGTCGAGGATAAATGTGGCAGCATTATGCCGGGCCGCGATGCCGATTTTGTCGTGTTCAATCCCGACCTTACCCTGGTCGAGACGTATGTGGGTGGCAACAGCGTCGGTAACGCGTTTACCGAGTAGCCGCCAAAGAAACGATCCGAAAGGGGATTTAGATGATTTACGGTGCATTAGGCGATATCGAGGAGTATCGCGGAATGCTCAAGGGCCTCGACGTGCTGATTGACTGGCTCGAGGAGAACGACCCGGCGGAGCTCGAGGTCGGCAGCCATCCGATTCTGGGCGACAAGGTCTTTGCGAACATCATGGCTCCCACGACGCGTCCCGAGGCTGAGGCTCATTACGAGACGCATCAGCGCTATCACGACCTACAGATCGACGTCGAGGGTCGCGAGGCCTTTAAGGTCGCCACGGGCAGCCTGACGCTGGTCCAGGAGTTTGACGAGAAGGACGACTACGATCTGGTCGATTCCGACGCCTCGATCGCCGGCGATCTTGCTGACGATAAGTTCGCGCTGTTCGTTGCCGGCGAGCCTCACATGCCCACGCTCGAGTTCCCGGGTGATGGCGCACAGCCGGTCAAGAAGATCTGCTTTAAGCTGCTTGCAGACGCTTACTGGGAGGAGTAGCGAACTGCTCGGCTGAGTTGTTCGCCTGATGGCGTGATTCCCCTAGGGAAATCACGCTACGACCCCGCCAAGCGTGTTTTCCCTAGGGGAATCACGTTTGGCGGGGTTTTATGTTTATGAATAGGGGAACTGAAGCCGTGACGATGCTTGGGTTGGCGCACGCGCACTCAAATCGGCAACAACAAAGTAGATAAGCATTTGAAGAAATGCGATTGAAGCATAATGTAACTAGTATGAAATAGTGGATAGCTGGTACATACCACCTTTCAAATATAGAATCGCTAGAAATCTATAGTAAAAAAGTAATTTACCAGCGGGTTTATATTTTGTTCATTAAAGCCGTTCGTCGTCATTTGGCTACCGTTTACGGACCACTTCAGATTCTGACTACATAATTGCGTCAATGCGTCCATAATAGGCAAGGCGTTTAGCTGAGGGCCGAGGAACCGGCATCCGCGTCGTAGAGCACGAAGATCGGGAGTAGCATGCATTCGTTTAAAATCACCAATCAATTCCTACTCGATGATGAGCCGTTCACCATCTTGTCGGGGGCGATTCACTATATGCGTGTTCATCCGAGCGACTGGCATCACTCGCTCTATAACCTTAAGGCTCTTGGGTTTAATACGGTCGAAACGTATGTACCGTGGAATCTTCATGAGCCAAAGCCTGGCGTCTTTGATTTTTCTGGTTCAATTGATTTGGCGGCATTTCTTGATGAGGCGGCGTCGCTCGGTCTGTATGCAATTGTTCGGCCTTCTCCGTTTATTTGCGCAGAATGGGAATTTGGCGGCATGCCAGCATGGCTGCTGCGCCAACATGATATGAGACCGCGTAGCAGCGACCCCAAGTTTCTTGCTCACGTTGCGCATTACTACGACCATCTCATGCCGATACTCGTCCCGCGTCAGATTGACAAGGGCGGAAACATCATCATGATGCAGGTTGAAAACGAGTATGGATCATATTGCGAGGATAAGGACTATCTTCGTGCGATTCGTCGCCTTATGGTCGAGCGAGGGGTTTCCGTGCCCCTTTGTACTTCCGATGGCCCGTGGCGTGGGTGCCTTCGTGCCGGTACGCTCATTGACGATGATGTGTTGTGCACCGGCAACTTTGGTTCTCATGCAAAGGAGAACTTTGAGGCTCTTTCTGCTTTTCACAAGGAGCATGGAAAACAATGGCCTCTTATGTGCATGGAGTTGTGGGACGGCTGGTTCAATCGCTATGGGGAGAACGTCATCAGACGCGATCCCGAAGATCTTGCCTCTTGCGTTCGCGAGGTGCTCGAGCTTGGAGGATCTTTAAACCTCTACATGTTTCATGGAGGCACCAACTTTGGATTTATGAACGGATGTTCTGCACGCCATACGCATGACCTGCACCAGGTGACATCATATGACTACGATGCTCCATTGGACGAACAGGGCAACCCGACCGAGAAATACTTCGCAATTCAAAGGACAGTTCACGAGCTGTATCCCGATATCGCGCAAAGCAAGCCGTTAACAAAAAAGGCGTTTTCCATGCCCGATATTTCGGTGAGTGAGCGCGTAAGTCTCTTTAATGTGCTCGATATTCTTTCGGAGCCGATTGAAGCCCAATATCCTATGCCCATGGAAGAGATGGGTCAGTCGTATGGATATACGTTATATACCACGACTGTCGAGCGTGACCGTGCAGATGAAGAGCGTATTCGGGTTATTGACGCCCGCGACCGCGCTCAGGTGTTTGTGAACGGTGACAAGGTGGCGACGCAGTATCAGGAGCACATCGGGGAAGATATTCACTGCGTTCTTCCCTGTGAACACAACCGCCTGGATGTTCTGACCGAGGATATGGGTCGCGTCAATTATGGTCACAAATTGCTCGCTGATACGCAGCATAAGGGCATTAGGACAGGAGTTTGCGTTGATCTTCACTTTGTTACCGGTTGGGAGATGCGTTGTCTGCCACTCGATAACATCGATAATCTTGATTATTCCGCCGGCTGGGTAGAGGGGCAACCTTCCTTTTATCGCGCAAAGTTTGATATATCTGAGCCGGCTGATACCTTTATCGACACTACGGGTTTTGGAAAGGGTGTGGCATTCGTAAACGGAACGAATGTCGGACGTTTTTGGGATAAGGGTCCCATCATGACGCTCTATGTTCCGCACGGTTTATTACACCCTGGTACCAATGAACTCGTTATGTTCGAAACAGAGGGCGTGTATGATGCGAAAATCTCCCTTCGCTCTGAGCCCGTTATCCGTACACTTGAACAAGAAGGAGTTGAGTAGAAATGATTGTAGGCGCACGAATCGACTTTCGCTTGATTCACGGACAGGTGGCAAACCTCTGGTCTAACGCCCGTCAGGTAAGCCGCTTCATGGTAGTTGACGACGAGGTATCGCAAGATGCTACCCAAAAGCAGGTTCTTCGCATGGCTTGCCCGGCAACTGTGAAGTTGTCCGTGCTTCCTGTCGACAAGGCCGCTGCCAACATCACTGCTGGCAAATATGATGCGCAACGTCTCTTCATTGTTGCGAAAAAGCCTGAGGTCTACGTTCGACTTTTGGAACAAGGTGTTAAGCTTGAGCAGCTCATCGTCGGTAATATGACGACAATGGAGCCGGTCAAGAAGCTGAATCGCAACATTAGTTGCGACCAGGGGGACCTTGACGCATTTGCCAAACTCAAGGCCGATAATCTTCCTATTGTCATTCAGCTGACGCCGCAGGATAACCCAGAGGCTCTCACGCTCTAGTCGAATTAACGCTAGGCCGTGAAGGGGGATGCACGGTTTATATAAGCGTATTGGTATTGTAGAAACTGTTACACCTTAAATAAGGAGTTTACCATGATTGCTTGGTGGCAGATTCTTCTGTTAACCCTGTATGCGGGTTATCAGATTATGGATGAGCTGAACTGGTACACCTGTGCCGGCTCAGCCGTCTTCTCCGGTATGATTACCGGTTTGATTATGGGCGACCTGCAGACTGGCCTGTTTATCGGCGGCAGCATGCAGCTCACCGTCCTGGGCGTTGGTACCTTTGGCGGCGCCTCTCGTATCGATGCCAACTCCGGCACTCTGGTCGCCACTGCCTTTGCCGTGGGTGCGGGCATGAATCCCGAGACGGCTCTTGCCGCCATCGGCGTACCTGTCGCTGCCATTCTCGTTTACACCGATATCGCCGGCCGTTTCGCCAACACGTTCTTCGGTCACATGTGCGATGCCGATATCGAGAAGATGAACTGGGGCGCCTACAACGTACACTACTTGCTCGGTGCCGTTTCCTGGATGTTGTCCCGCATGATTCCGGTCTTCCTGGCTCTCGCATTTGGCCAGGGCGTGGTCGAGGGCATCACCACCGCCCTTAACGGCGACTGGAAGTGGCTGGGTGACGGTCTGTCTGTTGCTGGCGGTGCCTTGCCCGCCGTTGGCTTCGCCATTCTGCTCCGTTACCTGCCGGTCAAAAAGCACGTCGCCTACCTGCTGCTCGGCTTTGTAGTCGCCGCCCTGTTTGGTACGGCCTTCACGAGCATCATGAACCTCAACGCCAACATCGTCGCTGTGAACGGTGCGCTTGGTAAGGGCGCCGTGGATATGGTCGGTATGTTCAATAACATGTCGATGCTGGCGATCGCTATTATTGGCTTTGCTCTGT
Organism: Collinsella sp. CLA-ER-H10; assembly: GCF_040092475.1. Lineage (NCBI taxonomy): Bacteria > Bacillati > Actinomycetota > Coriobacteriia > Coriobacteriales > Coriobacteriaceae > Collinsella > Collinsella sp. CLA-ER-H10. The sequence continues at coordinate 16,789 of NZ_JBBNLM010000007.1, read as the reverse complement.
CTTTGCTGTACTACAAGAACAACCAGCGTCCCGTCGCTGCTGCTGGCGCTGCGGAGGGAGACGACGACGATGAGCTCTAATGAGAAACTCGCCAATGGCACCACTGGCTACAAGATTACCAAGGACGACCTTGCGCAGATCAACCGTCGTAACCTGCTTGGTTTCCAGGATGGTTGGAACTACGAGCGCATGCAGCACTCTGGTTATCTCTGGATTATCCTGCCCACGCTGCGCAAGCTGTACGGTGACGGCACGCCGGAGCTAAAGGAAGCCTGCCGCGCCCAGTGCGCACCGTTCTTCAACACCTCAAACTTCCTCAACACGATCATCACCGGTATCGATTTGGCGATCGAGGAAGAGGAGGGCATTGAGGGCCTCGAGGCTGTTGCCGGTCTCAAGACTGGTCTCATGGGACCGCTGGCTTCCATCGGCGATTCCATCTTCGGTTCGCTGCTCCCGACCATTTTCGGCGCTCTGGCTGCCAATATGGCCATGAACGGCAACCCCTTGGGTATCTTCATCTGGGTCGTCGTGAACATCCTTGTTGACTGGTTCCGCTGCAAGCAGACCCACATGGCCTATGAGCAGGGTATGAAGCTCGTCACCACCATGAGCGATCGCCTGAATGCGTTGACCGACGCGGCCTCCGTAATGGGTGTCTTTATGGTCGGTGCTCTGGTCGCAACCAATGTCGGTATCGTTATTGCGGCGAAGCCTGTTATCGGCGGCGTTACCGTTGACTTGCAGAACATCTGCAATATGATTTGCCCCAAGCTGGTTCCTGCCGCACTCGTCGGCTTCGTATACTGGCTCCTCGGTAAGAAGGGCATGACCTCGACGAAGGCCATCTTTATCGTCTTGGTTCTGTCCATTGCGTTGGGTGCATTCGGTATCATTTGCAAGGGCTAAATACCCCATATTGTCACGGCATTTGAGCCTCAATTGAGACGTGGCGCACACCTCCAAGGCGACTTTATCGCCATATCCCCTGGAGTGTGCGCCTCTTTTGTTTTGTCGGACACCGCTGTTCATAGGCGGTTATGCAGTCATCGTGTTCGATTAATTCCTTAAGGCTGCCTTGAAGGGAATATAGTGCAATGCCATTTTGGATCGTCCTGTTTATTTGTGTTGTCGTGGCTTATTTCGCTGTGACCGAAGGAGCGAAAAAATACTTCGATATGAAATTGCAGGTATTGTTTAACTTGGGCTTATACCAAGATTGCATAGACCTGCTCGATCGCAAACTTGCGCGCATAGTAATGTCTACGTATAAGCAGTATTACCTGCGTTTCACGATCTATGAAGCTGCTGATATGGACGCATATGCAGATCGAATGCTTGACCACTTGCTGGAGATGCCGTGCAGCGACAAACAACGTCGACAGCTTGCGGTTCGCGCCTTTAATTTCTATATCAAGACGGGTGACCGGAAGCGGGCGGCGTCCATGTTGGAAGAGATGCGCCCCATCGTGTCGAAGGGCATTTTGGCGGACAGTCAATTAACCTACGACATAGTCTTTTGCCGTCGGCATGATAAGATCGATGAGATGGAAGCTATGCTGGATACGAGCGACCTTGGGTTACGCGGAAAGCTCTATCTGCTGCTTTCATATCAATATGAGAGCAGCGGGAACAAGGGCGAAGCACTTAGATATCGCAACCTTGAAAAGCAGCTTAGAGACGCTCACAGACCTCCCACGATAAAACAAAATACTCACTAAACTTTAATGATGCAGTGGTCGTAAGAGCCCTTTTGAGGGGTTCTATGGCTAGAGAAAGCGAACGGTAGAAAGGTAGATAGAATGATTGGATTTGTACTAACTGGTCACGGTCAGTTTGCACCTGGTTTGAAAAGCGCTGTGGATATGGTCGCCGGCGAACAACCTAATTTTGAGGTAGTTCCTTTTGCGGGCTCGGAGGCGGTTACTTTTGGTGATGATTTGCGAACCTGCATTGCCAAGATGCGTCAAGCTTGTGATGGCGTATTGGTGTTTGTTGATTTGCTTGGCGGTACTCCGTTCAATCAAGCTATCCCAATGACGACTGAGCTCGATAACGTGACCGTTGTCACCGGAACAAATCTACCTATGCTGGTGGAGCTCGTTATGACGCGTGCGTTTGGAGACCCAACGCTTGATGAACTTGCCGAACGCGCACGGGTCGTTGGTCGTGAGGGAGTCGATCTCAAGAAACTCGAGAGTGCTGACATTGATGAAGACGATGAGATGTAGTGTCGCTATTAGCCCATTTATGGGACATGTTGGTGCGTTACCTGAAGGCTGAAGTATTGGTCAATTGCTCATTACGTGGAGAATATCATGACGTGCACGAGGCACAGACAACCGCTATATGACCAGCTCGTAGATATTCTGATCGAAAAAATTGATCATGAATATCAGCCAGGTGATTTGATTCCGTCCGAACGTGAGCTTGCCGAACGTTTCGGGCTCTCGCGGTCGACTGTCCGGCTTGCAATTCAGGAACTTGAGTATCTTGGTCGGATTGTGCGAAAACAAGGTCGCGGTACGTTTGTTGCCGATCGACTAGCTCAAGCAACAAATCTTACCCAATCGTACAGTTTTACTGAACAGATGAAAGCGATGGGCCGGCTGCCAGAAACAACCATCTTAGAGTTCTGTGAAATGGAAGCAGATAAAACGCTCTCGATGCAAATGGGGATTCATTTGGGTGAAAAGGTATTAAAACTCAAACGTTTACGAATGGCAGATGGTATACCTATGATGGTTGAGCGTAGCTATCTTCCAGCAAGGCTCTTTATTTCACTCAAGCGTCCTCTACTCGAACAAAAGCCCCTTTACGATGTTATTGAGCAGGATTATCAGCAGAAAATTCGAGTAGCGGATGAGGAGTTCTCTGCGGGTATAGCACGTCCATGTGACGCTCGGCTTCTAGGTATTGGTGAGGGTGCGCCAGTTCTGGACATAGTCCGAACTACTCACAACACCCAAAATGATGTTGTCGAGTTCACGCTTTCGGTGGCTCGTGCGGACAAGTTCAAGTACAGAATCTCTCACTATCGAGATACTGTGTGATCGGATACGAGTGCTAACGAAAGAAAAACAGTCTATGACTACTACTCGATTTGACTTTTCAGGTTGAGTCTTCGTATATCAGAAAATTTAGTAAAGAAAGAGGTATTAGAAATGTTCGAGAAGAGTGTCGAGGAGCTCACCGAGCTCGGCGCCCAGATCACCACGGCCGAGATTGCTCAGCAGCCCGAGCTTTGGCGTGATACGCTCAACATCTATCGCGAGAACAAGGAGGCCATCGAGGCCTTCCTGGCCGAGGCTCGCGCTATGGGTGAGGGTCGTCTGTCCGTTGTCTTCACCGGTGCCGGTACGTCCGACTACGTTGGCGATACCTGCGCCCCGTACCTGCGTCACGCTGGCAACACTGATCTCTACGACTTTAAGCCCATCGCCACGACCGACATCGTGAGCGCCCCGCGCGACTTCCTGCGCGCCGAGGATCCCATGCTCGTGGTTTCCTTTGCCCGCTCTGGCAACAGCCCCGAGAGCCTTGCCGCCGTTGCCGTTGCCAAGGAGCTCGTCCACAACGTCAAGTTCCTCAACATCACCTGCGCTCCCGAGGGCAAGCTCGCCGTCGAGTCTGCCGATGATCCCAACGCGCTGACGCTGCTTATTCCGCGCGCCAACGACAAGGGCTTCGCCATGACCGGTTCTTATTCCTGCATGACCCTGCTCTCCACCCTTATTTTCGACACTGCCTCTGACGAGCAGAAGGCCGAGTGGGTCGAGACCATCGCCAAGATGGGCGAGGAGGTTATCGCTCGCGAGTCCGAGGTCGCCGATTACCTGGCTGGCGACTTCAACCGCGTGACCTACCTGGGTTCTGGCTCCTTCGGTGGTCTTGCCCAGGAGAGCCAGCTCAAGATCCTCGAGCTCGCTCACGGTCTGGTCGCTACTTCCTACGACACCTCTATGGGCTATCGTCACGGACCCAAGTCCTTCGTCGACGATAAGACGCTCGTCTTCGTGTTCGTCAATAACGACGCCTATACCCGTCAGTACGATATCGACATCCTCAACGAGATCGGCGGCGACGAGATCGCTCAGCACACCGTTGCCGTTCAGCAGGATGGCGCTACCGTCTACGAGGGCGAGTCCTTCACTTTTAAGGGCTACGAGGCGCTTCCCGAGGGCTACCTTGCCCTGCCGTTCGTGATGTTTGCCCAGGCTATCAGCCTGCTCAACTCCGTGCGCGTGGGCAACACGCCCGATACGCCGAGCCCCACCGGCACGGTCAACCGCGTGGTTAAGGGCGTGACGATTCACCCCTTCACCGCTTAATCGCGTCCCCCTGTAAGGGCGCCCGTCCGCTCATAACGGCGGGCGGGCGCTTTTTGTTTTTACATGGACCGGGTATAAGCATTACCACAGTCAACTGCTTTAGAAGCAAGGAGTGCATATGAGCACGTACGCAATTAAGGCTGACAAGTTCTTCTTGCCGGCAGGCCCGCAACTGGGCGGCTATCTTATGGTCGAGGATGGCGTTTTTGGCGCCTGGCAGGCCGACGAGCCCTCTTGCGAGATTAAGGACTACACGGGATCGTGGATCGCACCGGGTATGGTCGATACCCACATCCATGGCTTCTATAACCACTCGACTACCGATAACGATCCCGAGGGCATTGATATCAGCTCGACCGAGCTCGCCCGTCGCGGTACCACCAGCTGGCTGCCCACGACGTTCACCGATGGCGTCGAGCAGATCAAGGATGCCTGCGCCGCCATCGCCCAGGCTGACGAGGGTCGCGGTCCCGACTTCTGCGGTGCTCGCATTCAGGGCATCTATCTGGAGGGCCCCTTCTTTACCATGAAGCACGTGGGCGCGCAGAACCCCGCTTATCTTATCGATCCCTCCGAGGAGGTCTTCGATCAGTGGCAGGAGGCTGCGGGCGGTCGCATCGTCAAGAGCGCCATGGCGGCCGAGCGCGACGGTGCCGCTGCTTATGCGGCTGCTCTGAATGCCAAGGGTGTGGTGACCAGCATCGGTCACTCCGACGCCACCTACGATGAGTGCATCGCCGCCATCAACGCCGGTGCCAGCTGCTTTACGCATACCTATAACGGTCAGCGCGGGCTGCATCACCGTGAGCCCGGTGTCGTGGGCGCTGCCATGTCCACGCCCGAGACCTACGCCGAGATCATCTGTGACGGCAAGCACGTTAACCCTGCCGCCATCAAGGCGCTGCTGCAGGCAAAGGGCTGGCAACACACGGTGCTCATCACTGACTGCCTGGGCTGCGGCGGCATGCCCGAGGGCAGCTACACCAGTGGTGGCATGGACGTCATCATGAAGGACAACCTGTGCTGGCTCGCCGACGGCAAGAGCATTGCCGGCTCGGTGCTCACGCTTGCCCAGGGCGTCAAGAACATCGTTGACTGGGGCATCGCCAGCGCCGATATCGCCATTCGCATGGCAACCGAGGTGCCGGCACGCTCCGCGCACATCGAGGATAAGTGCGGCAGCATCATGCCGGGTCGCGACGCCGACTTTGTCGTGTTCGACCATGAGCTTACCCTCGTCGAGACGTATGTTGGCGGCCAGAGCGTCGGCAACGCCTTTACCGAGTAACGATAGAAAAAGACGGCGGGCCCGAATCTGCTCGGACCCGCCGTATGGGTTAAACGCTCAAAAGCACCTTCACAGTTACAGCTTGTTAGCGATCTTCTTTGCCGTGCGCTTAACGCCGGCCACCAGGCCTCCTGCAGGATGCTCCTTCTCGTATGCTAGACGCTTCTCACGTTTGGCGTACTCTTCGACGATGATATCGCCGTACTCATCTTCGATCTTGTCGAAGAAGTCGACGGCGCCCTTAATTTCCTCAGCGGTCGGGTGTCCCTTTTGGACACCGCCGGCGAGTTTGAACGGCCCCCACGTATCAAAGCCGGGGCAGCCGTAGACACCCATAAAGATGGCCTGCCTCATGCGGCAGATGCCATCGATATCCTTGCCGTACCACTTGTTTTTGCCACCGTAGGTCATAAGGCCAAACACCTTGTCCTGCGGCTGCAGCACGTTGGTCAGTACACGTGCCATATCCTTGTCGATCTCGGAGTAATAGATGCCCGTGGCGACGCCGATTAGATGATATTCGTGCAGGTTGGGGTACTCGTTTTTGCCGAGTGACTTCACGTCGAGGGTATCGATTTCGGGGTGCGCCTCGACGATGGCGTCCACGAGCTTTTTCGTATTGCCGTGATGGCGCGAGGCGTAGAGGATGATGGTTCGCATAAGAAGGCCTTTCAGCTGTAATTGCATCAATGTCTGTATGGTACCCCGTTACATGGCTGGGATACCGGACGCATCGATGAACGTGCGGGTTTGTCCTTTGGTCAGGGCCGAGACGGGTACTTGCGAGCAAAAAGCAGTTGTTCGAAAGGATGGGCAATGGAATACGCTCTCTCCAACGATTCGATTTCTATTAAGGTGTCCACGGCTGGTGGTTCGTTTACCTCGATCGAGGCCGGAGGTCGCGAGTATCTGTGGCAGGGCGATCCCGCCGTGTGGTCCGGCCAGGCACCGATTTGCTTCCCGATTTGCGGAGGCTTGCGCGATAACAACGCCATGACGTTTGCCGGGCATCATGTAAAGCTCGCTCGCCATGGGTTTGCGCGCAAACAGGAGTGGAAGCTGCTGAGCCAGAGCGAGAACGAGCTGGCGATGTGCCTGGCTTCGGAGGATAACGCCGCGCTGCTGAGCGATTATCCGTATCCGTTTAAGCTTGTCGCCCGCTATACGCTCGAGGACGCTGCCGTGCGCGTTTCCTATGAGGTCACCAACGAGGGCACCGAGGACATGCCGTTCTTTATTGGCGGTCATCCCGGCTTTAGGTGTCCGCTCGATGAGGGCGAGGCCTATACGGACTACGAGTTGCGCTTTGAGAAGGACGAGGCTGCGGAGCTCTGCACCGCCGTCCCCTCGACTGGCTTGATTGACGTGACCAATCGCTCCAAGAACCCCATGGTGGGAAAGACGCTGCCTCTGTCACATGAGCTCTTCGATTTTGCGGAGACCATCTTTGACGTGCTCGAGAGCCGTCAGGTCACGCTTTCCAAAAAGGGCGAGGACAAGGGCGTCCGCCTGAGCTTTGAGGACTTCCCATATCTCATTGTGTGGAGCAAGCCCGAGGGCGATTTTGTGGCGGTTGAGCCCTGGGGCGGCCTTTCGACCTGCTCCGATGAGGACGACGTGCTTGAGCATAAGCGCGGCTGCCTTGTCGCCAAGCCCAAGGAGACCGTCGTTCGCTCGTTCACGATTGAGATTCTGTAATTCCGTTTTGTCGACTCGTATCGCGAGGCATAAGGAGCCTGCGAGATAAGGAGCTAAAAATGATCCTCACCGTTACGATGAACCCGTCTGTCGATACGCGCTATCAGCTCGATGAGCTCATTATCGACGACGTCAACCGTGTGACGCCCGAAAAGACCGCCGGCGGCAAGGGCCTCAACGTGGCCCGTGTACTGGGTCAGCTGGGCGACGACGTTGTGGCAACCGGTCTGCTCGGCGGCCACATGGGCGCCTACATGGCCGAGCTCATGGACGCCAACGGTATTAACAACGACTTTGTGCCCATCAAGGGCGAGACCCGTATTTGCCTCAACATCCTCCACGCCGGCAACCAGACCGAGCTGCTCGAGAGCGGCCCGACAATTGCCCCCGAGGAGCTCGATGCCTTTACCGCCAAGTTTACCGAGCTTGCGAGCAAGGCCGATGTCGTTACCATCTCGGGTTCGCTGCCCCGCGGCGTCGAGGCGGACTACTATGCCAAGATCACGGGCATTGCCGAGAACGCCGGCGCCAAGGTGCTGCTCGATACCTCGGGTGCTTCGCTCGAGGCCGCCCTTAAGTCCGAAATTAAGCCCGAGCTGGTCAAGCCTAACTTGACCGAGATCAACGGCCTTCTGGGCACGAGCTTTACCACCGACGATGTGGACGAGCTCCGCGCCGCGCTTGCCTCTGATGCCCGCTTCTCCGATATCCCCTGGGTCGTCGTGTCCATGGGCGCTGCCGGCTCCGTTGGCTTTCACAATGGCCGTGCGTTCCGCGCAAAGACGCCCGATATCCCTGCCGTTAACGCCACGGGCTCTGGTGACTCCACTATCGCAGGCTTCGCACATGCCATCGCTGCTGGCGCAGACGACGAGACGGTGCTGCGTACCGCCAACACCTGCGGCAAGCTCAACGCCATGGATCCCATGACTGGCCACTTGGTTATGGATCGTTGGGACGAGGTCTACAACGGCGTTGTCGTGACCGAGCTGTAAGGGCTTGGGCGTCGGCCCCGGCATCGATTGCTAGCTCATGTCGACGACAAGTGCGATAGCATTATGTCGGGGCGCGACGCCGACGTTGTCGTGTTCAATCCCGACCTTACCCTGGTCGAGACGTATGTGGGTGGCAACAGCGTCGGTAACGCGTTTGCCGAGTAGCCGCCAAAGAAGCGATCCGAGAGGGGATTTAGATGATTTACGGTGCATTGGGCGATATCGAGGAGTACCGCGGAATGCTCAAGGGCCTCGACGTGTTGATCGACTGGCTCGAGGAGAACGACCCGGCGCAGCTCGAGGTCGGCAGCCATCCGATTCTGGGCGACAAGGTCTTTGCGAACGTCATGGCTCCCACGACGCGTCCCGAGGCAGAGGCTCACTACGAGACGCATCAGCGCTATCACGACCTGCAGATCGACATTGAGGGTCGCGAGGCCTTTAAGGTTGCCACGGGCAGCCTGACGCTGGTCCAGGAGTTTGACGAGAAGGACGACTACGACCTGGTCGATTCAGACGCCTCGATTGCCGGCGATCTTGCCGACGACAAGTTCGCGCTGTTCGTTGCCGGCGAGCCTCACATGCCCACGCTCGAGTTCCCGGGCGATGGCGCACAGCCGGTCAAGAAGATCTGCTTTAAGCTACTTGCAGATGCTTACTGGGAGGAGTAACGCGCTGCTCGGCTGAGCTGTTCGTGTTGTGAGCGTTTTCCTTTGGAGGAGCGCGCTTAGGTCCCGCTGATCGCGGTTCCTTTGGGGATTGCGGCTGGCGGGGCTTTTTGTTGAGTAGGGGAGTTGCCGGCGGCGTTGTGCTTGGATTGGCATTGTGCGATAAATCGGCAACAAAAAAGCCGCCCGAAGGCGGCTATCTTGTGCAATGGAGCCAGCGACCGGGCTCGAACCGGTGACCCCCGCTTTACGAGAGCGGTGCTCTACCAACTGAGCTACGCTGGCGGCCATGTGATGACGCAACTGAGGCGTCAACGGCTGTCTATGATACGGGACATCGCAAATCCGCGCAAGTGTTCTGACGGCTTTTCTCACTTTAAATGCACTAATATTGGAGACGTGATGTCTTGCTCTTACGGGTCTCAAACAGAATGGGGTGGCGATGGCTCAACCCAAGATTCTTCTCACACGCATCGATGACCGGTTTATTTACGGGCAAGACGTTGAGCTGTGGAACGAAGTCGTGGGTTCCAACCTTGTTTTAATTGTCAACGATGAGATTGCGGCTGATTCGCGCAAGTGGGCCCCTATGAGGGTGGCGACACCCGAGGGTGTCTGGACGCGGTTTTTCTCGGTGCAAAGGACTGTCGACATCATTCATACCGCAACGCCGCGCCAAAGGATTCTCATCATGGTGGCGTCGCCCACGGATGCACTCGCGCTGGTTAAGGGTGGTGTGCCGATCACCAAGATCATCATTGGCCATATGCAGGCGGGGGAGGGCAAGCACCCCATAACGCCCGCAGTCGCCGTAGATGACGCAGATGTCGCAGCCCTCAAAGAGCTGCAGGCGCTCGGCATAGAGCTAGAAATCCGCTATCTCCCCAGCTCCAATCCCGACCCCATCCAACTAGTCATTTAAGAACGTCCCCAATGACTAGGTAGAAAAACGCCCGTCGGCAGTGGTGCCGGCGGGCGCTGCTGTGCGATATGTTGCGTTGTGGGCTTAGTGCCTCATAAAGTGGTATTCGATCACATTGCTGTAGGGGTGACCCGGGCCCACAATGCCCTGCGGGAACAGCGGCTGGTGCGGTGTGTCGGGGTACATCTCTGCCTCGAGGGCAAAGCCAGCGCCCCAGCCATAGTTGGCATCGTCCTTGGCGTGCTCGTCGCCCAGCCAGTTGCCGGTGTAGAGCTGCACGCCCGGGGCGGTGGTGTAGTAATCCAACTCACGACCGGTCCACATCTCCTCGACGTGCATCGCGCGGCGCAGATTACGGCCGTACTGATAGCCATCGATGCACAGGCAGTGGTCGTAGCCACGGGCCTGCTTAATCTGCGGGTCGTCGGCTTCCATGCCGGGCGCGACGGGGCGCAGCTCACGGAAGTCAAACGGCGTGCCCTCGACCGGAGCGATTTCACCGGTGGGGATGTTCTGCTCGTTGATGGGCAGGTAGTGGGCAGCGTTGGCAACAAAGAAGTGCTCGCAGTCCATGCCGGCGTTATGGCCGGCAAGGTTAAAGTACGTGTGGTTGGTCATGGACACGTAGGTGACGCGGTCGCTCGCGCAGCCGTATTCGATACGGAAGCGGCCGGTGCGTGTCACGGTAAACACGGCCGTAAAGGTGCGGTTGCCGGGCAGGCCCAGCTCACCGTCCTCAAGCGAGGTGGTCATGCGCACGGCGTTATGAACCTCGTCGAGCTCAACATCCCACACGCGCTTGTGCAGACCATGCTCAAGATCGCTGTGCAGGTTGTTGACGCCTTCGTTGGCTGGCATATGCCAGTCCGTGCCGGCGATGGTGATCGTGGCGCCCGCGGTGCGGTTTGCCACGGGGCCGATGGTCGCGCCAAAGCAGGCGGGGTTGTCAAAGTAATCCTCTAGCTTATCGAAGCCCAGCACCACATCGCGCACGTTGCCGGGAATGTCGGGCACGTCGATGCCCAGCACGGTGGCGCCATAGTCCATAATGCGAACGCAGATCTCGGGCCCGTTGAGGGTGTAGCGATGAACGGGGGTACCGCACGGCGCGGTGCCGAAAAGCTCGGAAGTGATCATTTGGTTCCTAACATCGAGGTATTTCGGACAAACTGTAGCGCGAACAGGCGAGATTATCACTACACCCCACTAAAGCAGGGGGTATTTTTCTCAAAAAAGTGATGATTGGAGCTGTGCGGGCGTTCATTTCTGACGCGCGCGAGTCTGATACAATTTGTTCGTTATTGTTTGAATTGACGTGAGCGTGGAACAGCGAGGACTCATCGTGATTAAAGCGGAGCGACAGGATAAGGTTCGGCAGCTGCTCGAGGAACAGGGAACGGTCTCGGTCAAGGAGATTTCGGATGCGTTAGGTGTCTCGGATATGACGATCCGCCGTGATCTTGAGGAGCTTGCGAGCCTGGGCGAGATCGAGCGCGTGCACGGCGGAGCCCGCAGTGCGCAGGGCCGTCCACACGCTATGCTGCGCCATGAGTATTCGCACAGCGAAAAGCGCACGAAGCATGCCGAGGAAAAGTTGCAGATTGCGCGCCGTTCTGTGGAGCTTATCGAGGAAGGCTCGACCATCTTTTTGGGCACGGGCACCACGGTTGAGCAGATGGCCTCGATGCTGCCGGCGTTTCGCCTGCGCATTGTGACCAATTCGCTTTCGGTGTTTAACCTGCTCGAGGCGCGCGAAGACTGCGAACTGTGCCTGGTGGGCGGCGTGTACCGCCGCCGCACCGCCGCCTTTGTGGGCCCTACGGCCGAGGACACCTTGCGCGCACTGGGGATCGACGCAGCCTTTATCGGCGCAAACGGCATTCTGGACGGCGACGTGTCCACATCCAACATGGAAGAGGGCCGCATCCAGCAGCTCGCCTTTAGCAAGGCCGACTCGCGCTATCTGATCGCCGACTCCAGCAAGATCGGCAAGCGCGACTTCTACACCTTCTGCCGCTTGGACAGCCTGGACGCCGTGGTGTGCGAGCCGGGCATCGCCGCCGAAGATCGTGCCGCCATCGAGGAGCATACGCAGGTCATTTGCTAGCTAAAGCTACGGGATTGCCAACAGGCGATGCGGGAGGACTTTTACCTCCTGTCATTGTGGAAACCAGCGCGTCAGAGCTACGCGATATGACGCGCAAATGAGGACTCCACTATCAAATCGTCTCAACCTGTGATATCTAGGCGGCCAAAAGCGAGTCAAATGTTACAGATCGAGATTTTTGGCTCGGCCTATTCCGTTTGTCTCGATCTGTAACAGCTAGGACCGAAAAATTCAGCTAGTTGTTACAGATTGAGATTGAGAGGATTGACCTGTGCATTCATCTCAATCTGTAACATCTAGACGTCCAAAACCGGTCTTAGTGTTACAGATTGAGACAATTCGGCGGGGTCTACCTTGTTTGTCTCGATCTGTAACGGTTAGGACTTAAAAACTCGGCTACGTGTTACAGATCGAGACAAAAGAAAAAGAACATTAGGACTTGAAAATAAAGTTTTGATAAGGGACCCGCCCAGTTAAGACGGTGCGGCAGACAATTGAGATTAGTTTGCCTCCGGAGTCGTAAGCATAATGAGTCAGTTCGATGACCGGAAGTTTTGCAACACCATAATTACTGGCTTCGGAATCGCTAAGCTGACGTGCTCTATAGCTTTCCCTAACAGATTGGATAGACTTGGACAAGTCGTCCATGATTCTGCTAAATGCCTGAAAATCTAACTGGTTATTCGGAACGCGCGACTTTGAAATGAAGAACGTATCAGCGCCTATGAAGCTGCCTTCAAGTTCGTAGGTCAATTCAAGACGCTGAATTTCATCGCGACTTTGACATCCAAATTGTTGGAGCATCATTACGGAAATTGGACGACCTGATGTGAGGCCGCCGAAATGTTTGGTGATGGCATCCGGATCAACGCCATCGCAATGGCTTGCAAAGTCAAAGTCTAAAAGTGAATTGAGCTCGCTAACGCGTTTCGGTGCAACAAACGATCCCTTACCTTGGATTCGATAGATACTTCCACGACGCTCCAGCTCACTCATGGCAAGTCGGACGGTTGTTCTGCTTACGGCGTATTCGTCGCAGAGTTCCATTTCTGTTGGAAGTTTATCGTCTGCTTGATATTCATCGACGATCTGCTTGAGCAGCGCGTCGGTGAGCTGTAAATAGAGTGGCCGTTTTTCGTGTGTATCGAGCATTAGAGCCTCAGTTTGCATGTTGGTTATACCTGATGATTGCCTCAGTCGGGATGTAACGTGGGCAAGGTAACCTTAACGTATCACAGAGCGGCTCAGCATGACGATCTGATGCCTGTATCCACGAAGGGCTTGTCCGAGCGTGAAGATATTCTGGGGCAGGCAAATACCGTTCATGGAGTCCCCGATATGTTGGAGGTCAGCGCCGGCTGCTTTTGCTGCAAGGCCTATTTTCTTAATGGTCTCGCTGTCGCAGGAGTCTTGACTCGTCCCGTTCGCCGCCATGACGAGAACCTTCTCTTCAATTGACTTGCCTACGTTGTGGGATCGTACAAAGTCTACGATGGCGCGCAGGTCTGCTTCTTGGAAGCAAGGGACGGTGTAGGGGGCTGGCACGAGAAGGATATCGACGCCGAGGTCAACAAACTTGCGCGCAATTTCGAGCGTCATGACAGGTTCCGCAACGCCCGCTCCATGCATTTTTCCGGCTATGACCAGGCCATTGAAATGCTCTTTGGAGAGTTTAATCGAATGGGCGATTGCATCGTTGGAGACGCCGGTTCCAGGGTTGCCCGTCAGGCAGATAAAATCAAATCCGAGTTCGTTAGCCTTTTCTAAGGTCTTGGGAGAGACGCGACGACCCATGGGGATTTCCGTTCGGGTTTCAGACATCTCTGCCTCGTTATCAACTGGCTCCAGATTGACGCCAATGGGCCTTCCGCATGCTCGCTTCACCCAAGTGACCGGGTTTTCATTGAGATCATCTGGAATACCGGCAATAACTGGATCGAACACATCGAGCGCGTTAAACAGAAGCAGGTCGGCACCTGCGGCACGTTCGATTTCTGCATTAGTAACGCCGCCGAGAAATTGGGAAGAGGGTACGTTTTCCGCCATGATGGTACGTCCCTCAGAAGCCAGAATTGCCTGTTTCAGATCCATGGGTGACGTGGCGGCAAAATCGGATGCGGACATGTTCAGTAATCGTTTGGGCATTGTTACTTCCTTTGACTAGAACGACAGGCTTGTGACATTGTCTCTAATATTGTTACAACAATATATTCAATATGTTATATCCAATCGGTGAACGGTTGCAAACTTATAGTACTGCTCAGGGAAAATACTCTTTAGCTGGGAAAACCTTATAGTAATCAGCTACCGTTCACCGAATAAGTATTTGAATTCTTGACATATCGACAAAGCGGAAAAAGAATTGGTTATGACAAATCGCGCAAATGATATTACATTTCGCACAAGAACGTATTCACTTACATAAGTGGATACAAACGGGGACGACGACGGTTGAGTCCGGATAAATCGTTACGTGCCCGGGAATCATGAAAGGATGTGTTATGGACGCTATCGTCAAATTCCTTGAAAAACACCAGCCCCTCTTCGACAAAATCTCGAGGAACATTTATCTGGTGGCGATCAAGGATGGCTTTCTCTCGAATATGCCAATTGTGCTGTTCTCGAGCCTGTTCCTTCTTCTTTCGACGCTCCCTGCCTATGTAGGCATCACGCTTCCGCCTGAGGTGCTGGATTTCTTCAATAAAATCTATGCATATACCATGGGACTTCTTGGCATTATGGTGGCCGGCACCACGGCGAGCTCACTTGCCATGTCGATGAACCGTCGCATGCCTTCGGGTAAATCTCTCAACCCCACCTCGTGCATGGTTTGTGCCATGTGCGGCATGCTCTTACTATCGGTGACGAACGATGTTGTCTCGATTGGCGGAGCAGATACATCTGTTTTTGAAACCGGCTATATGGGAACCAAGGGTTTTCTCGCTGCGTTCGTAGCCGCATTCTTGACCGTTAATATCTATAAGGTGTGCATTAGCCATAATGTGACGATCAAGCTCCCCAAAGAGGTCCCTGGCTCTATTGCGCAGAGTTTTCGCGATATCTTTGCATTTGGGTTTTCGATCCTTGCGTGCGCTTTTATCGATCTTGCGAGCCGCAAGCTGCTTGCTGTGCCGTTCGCCAATTTGGTATCCGCTCTCATCTCGCCGCTGTTCTCCGCGGTCGACACCTATCCTGGCATGGCGCTTATCGAAGGCGCCGTCGCACTTTTCCAATTTATGGGTATCCACGGTGCTTCGGTTGTCATGAGTCCGATCAATGCTGCGCTCTATGGCAATACCGTTACCAATCTTGAGGTTTTCCAAGCAGGTGGACACCCGTCAATTGCTCTCACGCAGGACTTTACAAGCTTCATCGGCGGTCTGGGCGGTTCTGGCTGCACGTTCATCGTTCCTATTATCCTGATCATGTTTATGCGCTCCAAGCAGCTAAAAGCCATGGGCAAGGCATCGATTATCCCGGTGATTTTTGGAGTTAACGAGCCCGTTATCTTCGGTATGCCGATTGTTCTCAATCCCTATATGTTCGTGCCCTTCCTAGTGGCTCCTATGGTCAACGCCATTATCGGTAAATTTTTCATTGACGTCATTGGAATGAACGCCCCCATGTATACCATGCCGTGGGCGCTTCCCGGCCCAATCGGTGCATTCCTCACCACGGGTCTCGATCTGCGTTCTCTTGTATTGATGGCAGTGCTGTTGGTCGTTGACTTTGTGATTTACTATCCGTTCTGCAAGGCGTATGACCATCAGCTTTGTTTGGAAGAGTCTGCAAAGGAGACTGCAGGAAACTCGGATGCAGATGCTATTGCCGCACAGGAAAATGTCGCAAAAGCTCTCGAGGCGGTAAAGGACAAGGCGGAGCAGATCCGCGTG
The DNA here is from genome assembly GCF_040092475.1 of Collinsella sp. CLA-ER-H10. Classification (NCBI taxonomy): domain Bacteria; kingdom Bacillati; phylum Actinomycetota; class Coriobacteriia; order Coriobacteriales; family Coriobacteriaceae; genus Collinsella; species Collinsella sp. CLA-ER-H10. Next base: position 887 of record NZ_JBBNLM010000007.1, on the reverse strand, counting down.
CTTGTGCTTTGCCAGGGTGCCGGCACTTCGACTCTCTTGGCAAATGCTCTTCGCGAAGGTGCCGCTGCTAAGGGTATCGATCTGGTTTCTCAGTCCGGTGCGTACGGAAGCCACTATGAGACGATGGGTCAGTACAACGTGATTGTTCTGGCACCCCAGGCACGCATGTACTATGACGCTATGAAGGCCGATACCGATCGCCTTGGAATTAAACTGCTCACCACAAGGGGCAAGGAGTATATCGACCTTACCAACGATCCCGAAGGTGCAATTGACTGGATCGTTCAGGAGCTGGCCAAATAGTGGATGCACTTCGTCGTTGATTCGTCGGTGTATGGTACGGCCCCGCAGCTTATTGAGCTGCGGGGCCGTATTTCGTTGAGTATCTAATTGAGACAATGAGCGCAACCGTCGTGAGATCGCATTGGCGCTCTCCGAGTCACCGACAAACTGCCTTCCATCTATGTGACCAATTCGCTTTCGGCCTTTAGCCTGCTCGAGGCGCGCGAGGATTGCGAGCTGTGCCTGGTGGGCGGCATGTACCGTCGCCGCACCGCCGCCTTTATGGGCCCCATGGCCGAGGATACCCTGCGCGCACTAGGGATTGACACGGCGTTTATCGGTGCCAACGGCATTCTGGATGGCGACGTGTCCACGTCCAACATGGACGAGGGCCGCATCCAGCAGCTCGCCTTTAGCAAGGCCGATGCGCGCTATCTGATTGCCGACTCCAGCAGGATCGGCAGACGATACTTCTGCCCCATTACAGTCGAAATTGTCAGCCCGGGACCGTCTCGGGCTACGATTGAGGCGCGCCCAGAACGGGCCGCCGACCGGGCGCCCGCGCACGGCCGAACGTCCCTGCCCCCGAGAGGGCCTGTTGGGTG